>DASWHY010000667.1:0-13027 GCA_036397955.1 Thermoanaerobaculia bacterium
TCCTCGAACTCCCCCTGGCGGTAGAACCGCTCGAGATCGGCGGCGGCAGCACCGTCGAGGGAGATGAGGATCACGCGCCGCGGGCGCGCGGCCTCCGCCGCGGTGGCCGCGGGCTCGGCCGGCGCGGACGCGACCGGCGGCGCGCCGGCCCGGCAGGCGGCGAAGACAAGGAGAACGAGGAGCGGCAGGCGCCGCGTCCCGTGGCGCTCTGCCAGCCGTCTCAGCGCCGCCGCCGCGCGGGGCAGACGACCGACCGCCGCTCGACGCCGTCGGCGCGGCGCGCCGCGGGCAGCGCCGGCTGGAGCTGCCGCGGGCCGGCCGGTCCGAACAGCCGCTGCCAATCCTGGTAGGCGGCGCAGTCCTCGGCCCGCAAACAGGGACGCTGCATGGCGATCTCTTCGGCGACGTAGCAGGGATCGGCGGGCGCGCCGCGCTCGACCACCTCGAGCTGCGGCGTCAACGAGACCATGAGCAGGAGCAGTCCGAGCATCGCCTCACTCCTTGGGCCGTTGCGACCTATCTTAGCTCCCCGTCGAGCCCAGGTGCCTGAGCAAGCGTGGAACAGTCGGGGAACGCCGCGTAGATGCGGCTATCTCCTGGCGGTAAGGCCCTGGGGAATCAGCGGCTCGCCCGGGTCGTACATGTTGATATAGAGCACGATGGGCTTGGCCAGTCCCGCGTAGGTCAACTCGTAGACATCGAGCATTCCGGCGCCGAGCTCCGAGTGCCCCGTCTCGAAGGGACAGCAGGAACCCCGTCGTTCGTACTCGATCACCTCACCCTTCGGGCCGCGGAGCGAATTCAGGTAGCGACGAGAGTTCTGCGGGCCGTTCTCAGGACCCTCAAAACTCACCAGGATCGGCATCGACTGCGTGTAGCCGTACGTTGGTGAGGAAGCCGTCTCGGAGAGCTGCAGGTACGGCCCATCGGAGCTGGAACCTCGGGGAGTGCCGCGGCCTTCCGTCCTTGTCGTGGCCACGATCGTCGGCTCCGGTTGCGGCTGTCTGGCGGCAGAGGCACAGCCGAGAAAAGCAAGAGCCGCCAGGAGAATCACGGCGAACGGCAACGGCCTCTTGATCCTCATGCGACCTCCAGTTCGTCCGAATGGACCCTCGCCGCGGTTGGTTCCCACAGCTTCACTGTCGATGGTGCCGGAGGCGTCGGGAAAGGTTCACGCCGTGGCGAATCGTGAGGCCGCTCCGCGGCCGCACCATCGTCGGCGCCGCCCTCACCGAGTCGCGTCCGGAAGGAGTTCCTTCGTGACCTTGCCCCCGGCGTCCAGCAGGGAGAACTTGGCCGTGCCGTCGGCCGTGACCTGGAGGAGGAGCCGCTTCCTGCCGTTCGCGTCCGAAAGCGCGAGCGTGGCGGCGCGGTCTTCGCCGCTGCCGAGCCAGATGCGCCGATGGACCTCCGTTCCCGAGGGGCTGTCGGAGACGATGAGCCCCTTAATGCGGTTCTCCGCGTCGTCGACGCCGATCAACTGCACGACCTGATTGGACTCGTAGCGATCGAAGGAGAGGCTGGCGCCGGAGTCGACGATCTTCCCCTTCTCGTCGCGATGCCCGCCGAAGATGAGGCCGCCGATCTCGGAAGCCTCGTCGTTGAAGAAGAGCATCCCGGCTTGCGGCCGCGCGAACGGCCGCTCCTTGCCGCGCACGATGATCCCGGGCAGCCGCGCGTGGTTCGAGATCGCCATGCGCAGCGTGCCGTCCGGCTCGACGACGTTGATGCGCTGCACGGTGATCTCGTCGAAGCGGCCGCCCGGCGCCGGGCCCTGAACACCGCTCATCGCGAGCCAGGCGAAGGCCGCCGTCAGGACGCCCGAGTAGATCAAAAGGAAGCGCTGCGTCTTGTCCATTTCCCTCCTCCTTCAGGGCTAGGAACCCGTCGAGCCGAAGCCCCCATCGCCCCGCCCGGTCTCTGACAGCTCCTCCGCCTCCACCCACTCCACCGCCTCGACGCGCGCCAGGACGAGCTGGGCGATGCGGTCGCCGCGGCGGACGGTGAAGGGGGCGTCGCCGAGGTTCTGGAGGATGACTTGGACCTCGCCGCGATAGTCGCTGTCGATGGTGCCGGGGGCGTTGGGGAGGGTCACGCCGTGGCGCAGGGCGAGGCCGCTCCGCGGCCGCACCTGCCCCTCCCAGCCGGGGGGGACCTCGACCACCAGTCCGGTGGGGACCGCCGCCCGCGCGCCGGGCTGAAGCACCAGCTCCTCGCCGACGGCGGCGCGCAGGTCGCAGCCGGCGCTGCCGGGGGAGGCCGGGCTCGGCGCCGGCAGACCCTCCGCCCAGGGGAGCCGCCGGAAACGGAGCCGGACGGTCGTCACTTCCGGGGCGGAGATGTGTCGGGCGGCGCCGTCTGCAGCCCCGGCGGCAGCAGGCCGCCGCGCATTGGACGCCACCAGTAGTAGTTGAAGCTGGGGACCAGCTGCGGGTTGCCGGCAGCATTGGGGCGCTGCCCGAAGGTGTCGGCGCGGAAGACCCAGCGGTCGTGGCGGGTCTGGCCGAGGAAGTTGAGGATCGACTCCTCCTGGCTGCGGCTGTGGACGCCGATGATCGGCCCCACCGCCACTTCCTGGCCGGCCTCCGGCGGCGCGTTAGGGTCGAGGCTGTCGCCGGGCTCCGGCGGCTCGGGAGGCTGCTGCCGCCGCCCCCGCGACCGTCCGTCCTGCTGGATCTCGGGGGGCGGCGGCATCCCTTCGGCGCCGGCGAAGACCAGCGCCCACCGGCCGTCCTCGGTCATCGGGTCCTTCCACAGCTTGCGCAGGCAGCGCGGCTCGACCTCCACCATCTCCTCGAGCCGCACCGGCAACCGCCCGAACCGGTGCTGGAAGACGCGGATCCCCTCGGCGTACTGGAGGCCGCGCGAGATCAGCTCCTCCTCCTTGTCGCGGCGGATCGCCTGGCTCCAGAGCGGCAGGGCGGCGGCGACCAGGATGCTGAGGACGGTGAGGGCGACGACGAGGACGACGAGGTTGTACCCCGCCTCGCCGCGCCGCGCGCGCCGGTCGCTCGGCGGCGTCACCATTCGGCGTAGGGCGTCCCGTCGAGCGAGAGCTGGTCGGAGCCGGAGTGGACGTCGATGATCCCGGGCTGCGCCGCCTCGTCGTCCGAGCCGAAGCCGGACTCCTCGTCGCTCGGCTCTTCGAAGACCAGCAGCCAGGTGTCGTTGCTCTTGGTGATCGGGTCGTTGGGGACCTTGCGCAGGTAGCCCTCCTCGACCAGCGCCTCGAGGCTCGGCGGGTAGTTCCCCTTGTCGCCCATGTACTGGTCGATGACGTCGCGCATCGTGCGCAGGTTGTTCTTGAGCACCGACTCGGTGGCCCGCCGCGGCACGTTCTTGAGCGCCGGCATGGCGATCGCCGCCAGGATGCCGATGACCGCGATGACCACGATCAGCTCCAGCAGGGTGAATCCGGCGGTGCGGCGCTGTGCGTTGCTCACGTTCGACCTCCTCCCGCTACCACTTCTCGTAGGGCACGCCGTTGAGCCCCGTGCCGCCGGCGAGCGAGTAGACGTCGTAGACGTTCTCGCCCCCCCAGGAGCTCGAGTCGGGCTCGTCCTGGTAGCTGCGCAGCCCCCACTCCTCCTCGCCGGTCATGGGGTCGATCGGGACGCGGCGCAGGAACTTGACCTTGCGGTCGATCTGCCCGACCAGGTCCACGCCCTCGACCAGCACCTCCAGCTCCGCCGGATAGCCGTCGGTCCCGAGGTCGATCGGGATCATGCCGGCGTCGCTGTAGCGCTTGAACTCGTCGACGGCGGCGCGCATGGTGCGCAGCGCCTGCTTGAGCTCGAGCTCCTTGGTCCGCCGGCTGGTGTACTTGGCCACCGGCAGGACCGCCATGGCGAGGATCGCCATGACCACGCAGACCATGACCAGCTCGGCCAGCGTGTAGCCTTGCTCGCCGCGCCGCCGCAAGAGCTCCCTCCCTCGTACCGCGTGGCCCACTTCTAGCTCTCCGGCTTCTTGGCTGCGGGCTTCCGGCCGCGCCCCGCCGGCGTCACCCGCACCTCGGCGGGCTCGGCGGCGACGGCGAGGGGCAGGAGCTGCGGGTTGAGCGCCCGGCTTTCCAGGAAGGCGATGCGGCTGCGGCCGGCGGCGAGCGCCTTGAAGGTGACGCGCGCGACGGTGCCGTTGCCGGTCACCCCGGGCAGCTCCCCGAGCCGGCTGGCGCCGAGCAGGAGCTCGCCCGGACGCGAGTGGTCGGCGAGCACCTCCGCTTGGCCGCGCGGGCCGAGGAAGGTGCCGGCCTCCACCTTCTCGACCGCCAGCACCTTGGGGTCGAAGGCGAGGGCGACCGGCAGGTGCGAGAGGGGGATGGCGGAGGCGGCCTGGAGCCGCACCTCGAAGAGGTCGCCGGGGGCGACCGCCACCGCCTGCGGCGCGAGCCACAGGCGGACGTTGGAGGCGGCGGCCGCCTCCGTCGAGCTGCCGGCCGTCGCCGCCGCCAGGCGCAGGCCGGCGACGGCGTCGGCCGCCGGCACGCCCTCTAGCTGCTCTTCCACCGCCGCGGCGCCGCCCGGCGGTTCCTCCTCTTCGACGGGCTGCTCCTCGGGCTCCGGCGGCGGCTCGGGCTGGCGGAAGATGTCGCTCGGCGGCGCGGTCGGCACCAGGTCCACGCCCGGCGGCGGCGGGACCTCCTCGACCGGCGGCGGCTCCCCTCCCAGCTCCGGCTCCCCCGGCCGCAGGCCGCGCGGCAACTGCTGGATGCGGCGGCGGATGGCGTCCTGGATCTCTTCCGGCGTCCCCTCGTCGCCTTCGAACGGCCCCTCGACGTCGGACTCGACGCGCGGGCCGCCGCCGCGGAAGCTGATGTTGGTCTCGGTGCCGACCCAGATCGGCAGCAGGTCCTCGGCGGTGATCTCGGCGTTGCGGATGATGTGCGGCGTCAGGGTCAGGATGACGTCGGTGCGCGAGTTGCGGTCGACGCGCGAAGAGAAGAGGCGGCCGAGCAGCGGGATCTCCGACAGCCCCGGCAGCCCCGAGTCGGTGCGCGTCTCGTCGGTGCGGATCAGGCCGGCGAGGAAGTTGGTCTCGCCGTCCTGCAGGCGGATGACCGATTCGAAGGTGCGGGTGCCGATGATCGGCTGCCGCTGCCCGCCCGAGCCCTCGACGAACTCGCCCAGGTTGGAGACCTCGACCTGGATCTTCAGCGTTACCTCGCGGTTGTGGTGGACGCGCGGCTCGATGTTGATGCGGATGCCGACGTCCTGGTACTGGAAGGAGGTGATCGGCACGATGTTGCCGCCGACGGTGTTGGAGGTGTTGAAGGTGGTCAGCGGGATCGGCACCCGGTCGCCGATCACCAGGCTCGCCTTCTCGCCCTCGGTGATGCGCAGCTGCGGCTTGGCCAGGAGCTGGGCGTCGCCGTTCTGCTTGACGAAGCTGTAGATGAAGTTGGGGATCTTGAGCACCCAGTTGCTCTGGTCCAGGAACTCGAGGTCGGAGATGCGCAGCGGCACGTTCTCGCCGCCCAGGTCGAGGCTCTGCGTCACCCGGTAGTCGGAGAGCGAGACGCCGAGGTCGCGCAGCTTGCTGGTGTTGATCTGCAGCAGCTCGACGTCCACCACCACCTCGGCCTTCGACTTGTCGTTCGACTCGATGATCCGCTCGGCGACCTTCACCTTGTCGGCGGTGTCGCGCAGGATGATGGCGTTGAGCTGCTCGTTGGTGGCGATCTTCTTGGCGTCCACCAGGCTGCGCAGGATGGTCATCATGTCCTTCACCTCGGCGTTCGAGAGGAAGAAGGTCTGGATGACCAGGTCTTCGTAGGTGCGCCGGTTCTGCGGCGTGTCGGCGGCGATGATGATGGTGTGCTCGTCGAGCACCTTGTAGAAGTGGTTGGCGGCGCGCATCAGCGTCTCGAGCGCCGACTGGGCGTCGACGTCCAAGAGATCGATGGCGATCTCCTGGTCCTTCAAGTTGGGGTCGAAGAGGATGTTGATGCCGAAGGCCTTGCCCAGGGCCTGGTAGATCTCGAACAGCGACGCCGGCTGCGGGAAGTTGAGGGAGATCGGCTCCTTCGAGCGCGGGTTCAGGACCGGCGGCTGCGGCCGCGTGCCGCGGCTCTTGTCCTTGAGCTCCTGCAGCGTCGCCGGCTCGCGCCGCTGCACGGCGATCGCCAAGCGCACGTTCTCCAGCTCGGCCGCGGCGTACTGGTTCGTCGGGTCGAGCTGCACCGCCTGCTGCAGCTCGACGAGCGCCCGCTCCTGCACCCCCGCCTCGCGGTAGTCCTTGGCCTTCTTGAAGTGCTCCTGCGAGGCGCGGATCTTGGCCCGCATGAGGGCGGCCCGGTAGGTGATGTTGCCCGGGTCCTGCTCCAGCGCCTGCATGTACTGGAGCACCGCCTCGTCCCAGTCGCCGGTCTGGGAGGCGATCTCGGCCCGGCGGTAGGCGCTGTAGCTGGCGCAGCCGGCGGCGATCGCCGCGACGAGCAGGAGCGTCAGGAGCTTCGGGAACGGAGTGCGCATGCGTGGGACTCCTCGTCTCACTGTCTCATTGGCGGCCGACCGCCAGCCGCAGCGGCGGCTCGGCGGGGAAGCCGACGAACTGGATGTCGACCGATTCGTAGCCGATGCGGGCGACGATGAACTTCCCGTGCAGGACCTCGCCCTGGCGGGCGTTGACGATCTCCTTGCCGTCGGAGAAGACCGCCAGGCGCCGCCCCGCCGGCCCGAAGCTGCCGACGTACTTCATGGTGAAGGGCGGCGGCTTCGGCTTGAGCGCCTCGAGCCGCGCCGCCTCGGCCGCGGCCGCCTGCTCGCGCGCGATCCGCTCCGCCTCGTCCTGCTGGCGCGCCAGCTCGGCGGCGGAGGGCGGCTTCGGCGGCGGCGGCGGGGGGGGCGGCGGGAAGATCCAAGGGTTGCGCCCCGGCCGGTAGCTGCGCGGCTCGCGCTCGAGGAGGTCGAGGCGCAGGTCCACGACCTGGTCGGGGGGATCGTCGTCCTCCTTGCCCCCCGCCGGCCGGGCGCGGCGGCCGGCGCCGGGGCGCGGGGCGGGGAAGGCGTCGGGGTCGTCGAGCGCCGGACGCGCGGCGGGCTCGGCCGGCGGCGGGTCGTCGCCGCCCAGCCCGGCGACGCGCAGGGCGAGCACGACGAGCAGCACGCCGAGGAGGCCGAGCAGCAGGCGGAGGCGGCGCGGCTCCGTCACGACCGGCGTCCTACAGGGCGCGCCCGGGCCGCCGCGGCGGGCGGCGCCGCGACCGGCAGCGCCTCCTCCACCGGCTCCTTGGCGAAGAGGGTGGAGAGGCGGAGCTGGATGTTGAGCCGCTCCCCCTGGCTCTCGGCGAGCGTCACCTCCTCGAGCGTGAGGAAGGAGGGGGTGAGCTCGAGCAGGTTGATGAACTGCCGCAGCTCGCCGTACCCCCCCTCGACGGCGAAGACGAAGGAGCGCTTGATCAGCCCGAAGTCCTCGATCGCCTGCTCGGGGTAGCTGATCGAGCGCGGCACCATCCCCGCCTTGCGCGCCAGGTCCTTGACCTCGGCGGTGATCTCGGTCAGGCGCCGGGCGCGGGTCGAGAAGCGCTGGTCGTAGAGCGCGGCCAGGCGCTGCCGGGCGAGGCGGGCGCGGTCGACGAGGGCCTGGCGGGCGGCGCGCTCGGCGCTCGCCTGCTCGAGGGCCTTCTCCTGCTCCTCGATCGCCCGCTCCAGCGACTCCACCCGGCCGGCGTAGCCGAGCTGGTAGACCGAGCAGGCGCCGGCGTTGGCGAGGAAGAAGAGGAGGGCCGGCAGCCAGACCCAGAGGCGCTGGCGCCAGATCGACTCGGCGCTCAATTCTCTTCCTCCTCGTCCTGCATCGGGTAGTGCGGCACCGGCTCCTCGTCCACCGCGGCGGCGGCGGAGGCCGGGGCCGCTTCCTCGACCACCGCGGCCGCCGACTCGGTCACCTCCGGCAGGTACTGCGCCCGCAGCGTGAACTCGATGCGCTCGCCGTCGTCGACCGCCTCCTGCGCCAGGTCCGGGTCCTCGAAGGCGGGGTGGGCGAAGAGGTTGTCGACGAAGCGCAGCAGCGCCTCGCCGCTCTGCGCCTCGCCCGCGAGCTCGAGCGCCACCCGCCCCTGCTCGACCACCACGCGGCGGGCGACTCGCCGGCGTCCCTCGTCTCCCGAGACGACGCCGTGGGGGCGCAGCGAGGTCAGCCGCACCTGGGAGGGGAGCACCTCGGCGATGCGGTCGAAGAGGAGACTCCAGGAGAAGGCGCGCTCGGCGATCTTGCGGTTGAGGAACTCCACCTGCTCGTTCTGCTGCTCGAGGTCGATGCCGGCGAGGTCCGTCTCCGCCTGCGCGGCCCGCCGCTGCTGGAGCGCCGCCTGCTCCTCGAGGCGGGCGAGCTCGGCGCGGCGGTCCCCGGAGCCGGCGAAGTAGCTGTAGTAGACGGCGACGTTGCCGGCCAGCAGCAGCGCGCCGGCCAGCCAGAGGGCGATCCCCAGCCGGTTCACCGGCCGGGTGTTGGCGAAGAGATGCCGGGCGAGGTTGGGGGCGGGCGGGATCACAGGACCTCCCGCCGCGCCGCGCCCAGCAGCGGCGCCATCGCCCGCCAGGGAGCGCTCTCCCCCTCCGCCACGACCGGCGGCAGGTGGCGTCCGTCGAGCGGCTGCGCCGGCACGCCGAGCCCCTCGCGCAGGCGGTCGAGCCAGACCGGCTCGGCCTCGGGCGGCGCCGCCAGCACCACCCGCCCCAGGCGGGCGCCGCCCAGGTGCTCGACCAGGAAGTTGGCGGTGAGCTTCAAGTCGCGCGCCACGAGACCGGTGCGCGTCCCCTCGGGGACGCCGCCCCCCAGCCCCTTGTAGCGGTGGACCAGCGGCTCGGCGCCCCGCGCCGTCGCTCTCGAAAAGACCATGCTGTAGCCCTCCCGCTCAACGACGGCCAGGGCGTCCACGTCGCCGCCGGCCCCGGGCTCGAGCGCGGCGAGGAGCGCGAGGCTCGAGTTGGTGACCTGGCCGATGCGCACCCCGGCGCGCTCGAAGGCGTCCTCGAGCTGCGACAGGAGCTGCTCGAGGGCGAAGCCGAGGAGGACGCGCCGCGGCTCGGCGGTGCCGGCCTGGGAGGGGAGCGGCGCCACCTCCTCGCCGGCGACCCGCAGCTCGTCGACGCGGAAGGGCACCAGCCGCCGCAGCTTCCAGCGCAGCACCTCGGCGCGCGCCTCGCCGCCGCTCGGCAGCTCGCCGCTCTCGGCGAAAGCGACGCGCAGCCAGGCGTCGGGCAGGACGAGCGAGGCGGCCTTGACCGGCGCCGGCAGGGCGCGCACGAACCCCCCCAGCCGCTCGGCGAAGAGCGCGGGATCGCGCAGCGTGCCGCCGAGGAGGCCGGAGTGGAAGGCGTCGGGCGGCAGCGGCAGCTCGCGCCAGGCGCGCAGCCGGAAGCCGCGCCCCTGGCGCGCCAGCAGGCCGTAGCGCAGCGCACCGGCGTCGAGCGCGAAGACGTGCGGCGGCACCGCCAGCGGCGTCAGGCCGAGCAGGCGCTCGGCGAGGCCGCGGGCCGCCGCGCCGGCGCCGCTGCCGCCTGGCCTAGTCCACGAAGGTGACTTTATTGATCTCACGCAGCGTGGTCACCCCCTGGAACGCCTTCTCCAGCGCCGACTCGCGCAGGAACGACATCCCCTCCTCCTTGGCGGCGCGCTTGATCTCGGAGGCCGGACGGCGGTCCAGGATCAGCTCGCGGATGTGGTCGGACAGGTCGAGCAGCTCGGAGACGGCGAGCCGCCCGTGAAAGCCGGTGCCGTTGCACTCGATGCACCCGCTCCCCTCGTAGAAGGTGAACTCGGCGTAGGTCGCCGGCTCGAGGCCGCTCTCCTCGAGGAGCTGGCGCGAGGCCTTCATCTCGTGCTTGCAGTGCGGGCAGATCTTGCGCACCAGGCGCTGGGCCAGGACGCAGTTGAGCGCCGAGACGAAGTTGTAGAGGTCGACGTTCATGTTGAGGAAGCGCCCGAGCACGTCGACCACGTTGTTGGCGTGGACGGTGGTGAAGACGAGGTGGCCGGTGAGCGCCGACTGGATGGCGATCTGCGCCGTGTCCTGGTCGCGGATCTCGCCGACCATGATCTTGTCCGGGTCGTGGCGGAGGATCGAGCGCAGGCCGCGCGCGAAGGTCAGCCCCTTCTTCTCGTTGACCGGGATCTGGGTGACGCCGCGGAGCTGGTACTCGACCGGGTCCTCGATGGTGACGATCTTGTCCTCCGAGGACTGGATCTCGGAGAGGCAGGCGTAGAGGGTGGTGGTCTTGCCCGAGCCGGTGGGCCCGGTCACCAGCACCATGCCGTAGGGCTCGCGGATGAACTTGTGCAGCTTGCGCAGGGTGTCGTCGTCGAAGCCCAGGATCTCGAGGCGGAGGTTCTTGAACTCGGTGTCCATCGACTCCTTGTCGAGGATGCGGATGACCGCGTCCTCGCCGTGGGTCGAGGGCATGATCGAGACGCGGAAGTCGATGGTCCGGCCCTTGAGGCGCAGCTTGAACCGCCCGTCCTGCGGCACCCGCTTCTCGGCGATGTCGAGCTCGGCCATCACCTTGATGCGGCTGATGATCGTCTGGTGGTGGCGCTTGTCGATCGGCTCCATCGCCTGGTAGAGGACGCCGTCGATGCGGTACTTGATGATCACCTCGGTGTCGCGGGTCTCGATGTGGACGTCCGAGGCGCGTCGCTGGATGGCGTTGAACACCGTCGAGTCGACGAGCTTGATGATCGGGCTGGTGTCGGAGCTGATGCGGTCGGTCGACAGCACCTCCTCGCCGTCGTCGTCCTCCTGCACGAGCTGGATGCGGAAGTCCTCGGCCGCCTCGTCGAGCACCCGCTGGGCGCTCTCCGACTTCTGCAGGATCTCCTCGATCGCCGAGCGCACGCCGACCTTGACCTCGACCGGCTGGCCGAGGAGGAGCTCCATCTCGTCGATCTTGACCACGTCGGAGGGGTCGGCCATGACCACCGCCAGCCGCCCGTCGAGCTGCGTCTCGGGGATGAAGCCGTAGCGCAGCAGCAGGTCGAAGGGGATGCGGCGGAAGAGGTCGTTGTCGATGCGGAAGCGGGTCATGTCCACGAACTCGAGCCCGTAGCGCGCGGCGAAGGCCTCCGCCTCCCGCCGCTCGCGGTCGAGCCGGGCGCGCGCCTGCTCGGGGGTCTCGGGCTCGGGCTCCTTGCCCGCCATCGCCACGGGTCTGGTCTGCACCACCATACGGTCGTCTCCCGGTCCCTACTGGTTCGCCTGCCCGAGAAGGCCGAAGAGGGGCAGGTAGATCGACACCAGCAGGATGGCGATGATGATCCCCATCATCACCAGCATCAACGGCTCGATGAGAGCCAGGATGCGCTGCATGCGCGTCTCGACCTCCTCGTCGAGGAACTCCGAGACGCTGCTCAACATGTCGTCGAGCGAGCCGGTCGCCTCCCCCACCTTGACCATGTCGATCGACATGTCGGTGAAGACCTCGCTCTCCTCGAGGGCGACGTGGAACGGCTTGCCCTCGCGCACCATCTGGATCCTGGGCTCGATGCGCTGCCGGATCGCGGCGTTGCCCACGCCGGCGACCGCGATCTCGAAGGCCGGCACCAGCGGGATGCCGCCGGCCAGCAGCGTGCCGAGCGAGCGGCAGAACTCCGACAGCGCGAAGCGGTGGAGGACCCCGCCCAGGAAGGGGACCGAGAGCTTCCAGCGGTCGAGCGCCAGCCGTCCGGCGGCGGTCCGCCCCCACCAGCGCACGAAGACCACCGCGCCGATCACGATTGCCAGCAGCAGCGGCCAGTTGCGGCTGGCGAAGCCCGAGGTCCCCAACGTGATGCGGGTGATCAGCGGCAGCTCGGTCTCCATCTCGGCGAAGAAGCCCATGAACCGGGGGACGACGTAGATCATCATGACGACGATCATGGTGGCCGAGAGCCCCACCAGCACCGCCGGGTAGACGAGCGCCGAGACCACCCGCTTGCGCGCTCCCAGCACCAGCCGCATGTAGCGGATGAAGCGGCGGATCACCCCCTCGAGCTCGCCGCTCCGCTCGCCGGCCTTGAGCGTCGAGGGGTAGAGGCGGGGGAAGAGCTCGCCGTGCGCGGCGAAGGCCTCGGAGAGGTCCTCGCCGCTCTTGACCCGGTCGCGGATGTCGGTGAGCACCGCCTTGAAGTGCTGGTCGCGCAGCCGCTCGAGCATCAGCTCGAGCGCCTGGAGCAGCGGCAGGCCCGCCTTGAGCAACGCCGCGAGCTCCTGGTTGAAGATCAGGAAGGTCTGGTCCTTGATCTTCCGCCGCCGGCGGCGCAGGCCGCCGACGCCCACCCGCGGCAGGCCGCGCCGCCGCACCTCGAAGAGGTGGTAGCCGCGCTTGTCGAGGATGCTCTGGAGGGCGAGCTCGTCGCTCGCCTCGAAGACCTGCTCGACGACGTGCCCCTCGGGCGTCCCGATGCGGCAGACGAACTGCATCGTTCTCTCTCGGCGCTCCCCTAGGGCAGCCGCGGCGCGTTGTCCTGGTGCGGCGTCAGCACCACCATCAGCGCGTCCGGGCTCGCCTCGCTCTTCGCCAGCGTCAGGGCGACGGTCTGGTCGAGAGTCAGGTTCAAGTGCGTGTGGAGCAGCGTCTGGAACTCCCACTGCTGCTTGCGGCGGAGGACGCGGAAGTCGTTCAGCCGGAGGCTGCGGTTGGGCGCCACCATGCCCGGCCGGAAGCTCACCTCGAAGCCGCCGCCGATCTCGTAGGTCACCGGCTGCCCTTCGAGCCCGCTCACCTGCGCCTGCGCCACCAGCGCGAAGACCTGGTAGGGGAGGATGGCCTTCAGCCGCCGCACCAGGTCGGCCGGCGGCGCCGGCGGCGCCGAGGCCCGCGCCGGCTGGTTCCGGCTGGCCTGGACGACGTAGACCTCCATCCGCAGCGGCCGCGCCGCGCGGTCGAAGTTGCGCAGCACCGGCACCACCCGCGCCAGCCCCGCCAGGGTATCGCGGACGACCAGGGTGTTGCCCCCCGGCTGCAGCTCGACCGTGCCGCGCGGCGAGAGCAGCGGGTGGATCAGCATGAAGGCTTCGGCCGCCTTCTGGTGCTTGAGGGTGTAGGCA
>DASWHY010000668.1:0-1563 GCA_036397955.1 Thermoanaerobaculia bacterium
CGCCAGACGGGGAGGAAGACCGCCATGAAGATCACCGACGCGCTCTACGGCGAACACGGACCGCTCTACGCTCTCCTCGCGCACTGCGAGATCTCGGCGCCGCAGTGGGAGCTCGCCGACCTGCTGCTCGCCGGCCGCGCCGTCGAGGCGGCGCTGCTCTCGCACGCCGAGGTCGAGGACGAGCTGCTCTTCCGCGCCGTCGAGGCGAAGATGCCGCCCGGCGGCCCCACCGACGTCCTGCGCGGCGAGCACGAGGAGATCGACGCGACGCTCGCCGCCCTGCGCGCCACCGGCGACGAGGCTGCGGCGCGCCGCGCCGTGCTGCAAGTCGTGGCGCTGGCGCGCGAGCACTTTGCCAAGGAGGAGCAGGTCCTCTTTCCCATCGCCGAGGAGATGGTGCCGCGCGAAGAGCTCGAGCGGCTGGGCGCCGAGTGGGCGCTGCGACGGGGGGTGGCGTTGGCGCGGCGGCCCGCCTGCCACATTCCCGCCGGCGTCGGCTGCGCGGCGTCGTAGTCCGCCGCGGCGATTCCTGGCCGCCGCCCGCGGCGCCGGCGCCACGGCGTAACATCGGCGCCGTGCCGAAGCTCGATCCCTGCGAGGCGACGTGAGGGCGGAGCGCTTCCGCTTCCGGCCGCCGCCCCTCGCGCTCCCGCCCGAGCTCGGCTGGGTGCTCGCACGCGCCTTCGCGCCGCCCGCGATTTCCGTGCCGCCGCCCGCGCCCGAGGCCGCGCTCGCGCTCGCCGACCGCCTCGGCCTGCTGCCGCGCCTCGCCGCGCGCGCCGATCCCGGCACGCTCGCCGCGGAGCTCGGCGCGGCCGCCGGCGAGCGGCTGCGGCTCGAGCGCGCGGCGGCCGTCGCCCGCGAGCTCCGTCTCGACGAGACGCTGGCGACGGTGGCCGCGGCGGCGGCCGAGCTCGGCGCCGCGGTGGCGCCGCTCAAGGGGCGGGCGTTGGTGCTCGCCGGCGAGGCGCGAGCCGGCACGAGACCGAGCGCCGATCTCGACCTGCTGGTGCCCACCGCGGCGCTCGCCGGCCTGCACGGCGCGCTGCGGCGGCGCGGCTTCGCGGCGGCGGCCGGCGGCGGCTACGCGCACCATCTGACGCCGCTGCGCCACCCGCTGGGCGACGCGGTCGAGCTGCACCGGCATCTGCCCGGCGTTCGGCTGCACGGCTCCGGCTTCGCCACCTGGGCGGAGCTCGCCTCCGCGCAGCTGCTCGTCGCGCCCGCCGACGACCGGCTCGCCGGCGCCGTGCTTCTGCCGGCGCGCCCGGTCCGCATCGCCCACGCTCTCGTGCACGGCCTGGCGCAGCACGGTCTCACCGCGCGCTTCGCCGGCTGGCTGCTCGTCGGCGATCTGATCGATCTCGCCGCCGCGCCCGCGGCCGACGGCGCTGAGGCGCCGCGCTGGCGGGCGTGGATCGACGAGGAGGTCGGCGCCGAGGAGGTCGACGCCGCGCTCGCGCTGGCGCGCGCGGCGGCGCGCGGCGAGATCGACTTCGCGGCGTCCGGGGATCCGCTCCCGGCGCGCCTGGCGCGCCACTTCACCGCCTGCGCTCTCGACGC
>DASWHY010000669.1:0-2101 GCA_036397955.1 Thermoanaerobaculia bacterium
CCGGCTCGATCGCCACCTCCGCCCCGACCAGCGCCTTGACGCCGGCCTGGCGCGCGGCCTGGTAGAAGCGCGGCGCGCCGTAGACCCCTTGCGCGTCCACCAGCGCCACCGCCGGCAGCTCCAGGGCGGCGGCCTGCTCGATCAGGTCCTCGGGGAGCGAGGCGCCGTCGAGGAAGGAGAAGGCGGAGGCGGCGCGCAGCTCGGCGTAGGGCGGCATGGCGGGAGCCTAGGCGCAACTCAGGCGTAAATCAAGGAGGCGTAGCATCTTCTCCATGAACGCGCGCGCACTCCTCACCGGCCTGTTGGCGCTCGCCGCCTGCGCGGGCGAGGCCGCACCGCCGTCCGACCTCGAGAAAGGCACCGCCATGGAGCTCACTTCCTCCGCCTTCGCCCACGAGGGCGAGATCCCCGCCAAGCACACCTGCGACGGCGAGGACCTCTCGCCGCAGCTCGCCTGGGCCGGCGCGCCGGCCGCGACGAAGTCCTTCGCGCTGATCGTCGACGACCCCGACGCGCCCGATCCGGCCGCCCCGAAGATGACCTGGGTGCACTGGGTGCTCTACGCCATCCCGGCCACGGTCGGCGAGCTGCCGGAGGGCGCGAGCACGGCCCTCCCCGCCGGCACGCGCGAGGGGCTCAACGACTGGAAGCGGACCGGCTACGGCGGCCCGTGCCCGCCCAAGGGGCGCCACCGCTACTTCCACAAGCTCTACGCCCTCGACACGACGCTCGGCGACCTCGGCCGTCCCACCAAGGCCGCGCTCGAGAAGGCCATGCAGGGGCACGTCCTGGCGCAGGGAGAGCTGGTCGGCACCTACCAGCGGAGGTAGCTCTCAGGGCAGGGCACGGCGGCGGCCCGAGAGTAGACTCGGCGCAGCTCAGCAAACACTTTCGGAGGAGACCGCCATGTCGCTCGTCGTCCGCGCCTTTCCTCTCCTGCCGGGCAAGGAACAGGAGCTGCGTCAGCTCGTCGCCGAGCTCTCGGGCCCGCGCCGCGCCGAGGCCGGCGAGTTCTATCGCTCCTTCGCGGTGGCGCACGAGAGCTGGCACCTGCAGCAGACCCCCAACGGAGCGCTCGTCATCGGCGTCACCGAGATCGGCGAGCCGGTGGAGGCGACGGCGCGGAAGTACGCCGCCTCCAACCGTCTCTTCGACCGCTGGTTCAAGGACCAGGTCAAGCGCCTGACCGGCATCGACCCGGACATCGAGCCGCTCGGCCCGCCGACCGAGGAGGTCTTCTCCTTCACGGCCCGTTAGGCCGGTCCAACCGCCTGGCCGTCGGCCTCGGCTACAATCCCGCGATCCCTGAGGGGGGGTGGGGGCGAGGCATGGCATCCAAGGTCGGCATCTACGTCGACGTCGAGAACATCACCCGCAACGGCGGCTACGGCATGCGCTACGACGTGCTGCGCGAGTTCGCCTGCCGCGACGGCTCGGAGGCGCTGCGCATGAACGCCTACGTCCGCTTCGACGAGGAGCGGGCGCGGCGGCGCGATCCCGGCTACGCCACCGTGCTGGAGTTCCACTCGCGTTTGCGCGACATCGGCTTCAAGGTGGTGGAGAAGCCGATCCGCTGGCTCGTCGACACCCAGACCAAGGAGCGCTACGGCAAGGCCAACGCCGACCTCGACATGGCCGTCGACCTCCTCTTGCAGTCCGAGCGGCTGGACCGGGTGGTGCTGGCGACCGGCGACGGCGACTTCACCAAGGTCGTCGAGGCCCTCCAGAACCGCGGGCTCAGGATCGAGGTCGTGGCCTTCGACAACATCTCCTCCGACCTCCGCAACCAGGCCGATCTCTTCATCTCCGGCTACGTCATCCCCAACCTCCTCGCCACGCCCGAGACGGCGGAGAAGAAGCCCTGGGGCGAGGAGGGCTCGCGGGTGCGCGGCGCCTGCTACTGGGTGGATCGCGACAAGGGATACGGGTTCCTGCGCTTCCTGCAGCGGATCAACGAGAACCTCTGGCTCTACGACTCGCGCCGCCCCGGCTCGCCCTTCGCCAACTGCTTCTTCCACGTCACCGAGCTCGAGGACGAGACGGTCTTCGACCGCCTGCCCAACCGGGAGGTCATCCTGCAGTTCGTCCTCAAGCGCGGCGA
>DASWHY010000670.1:0-5075 GCA_036397955.1 Thermoanaerobaculia bacterium
CCACGTGCGCGGCTCCTTCACCGGCGCCGACCGCGACCGCGCCGGCGTCTTCGAGACCGCGCAGGGCGGCACCGTCTTCCTCGACGAGATCGGCGACCTGCCGCCGGCGGCGCAGGGGATGCTGCTGCGCGTGCTCCAGGAGGGGGAGGTGCGGCGCGTCGGCGAGAGCCTGGCGCGCAAGGTGGACGTGCGGGTGGTGGCGGCTACCCACCGCGACCTCGCGGCGCGGGTGCGCGACGGCAGCTTCCGCGAGGACCTCTTCTATCGCCTGAAGGTGGCGAGCGTCGAGCTGCCGCCGCTGCGGGCGCGCGGCGACGACGTGCTCCTCCTCGCCGAGCACTTCCTGGCCAAGCAGGCGGCGCCAGAGCCGGCGCCGGCCCTCTCGCCGGCGGCGCGGACCGCGCTCCGGGCGCACCGCTGGCCCGGCAACGTGCGCGAGCTGGGCAACGTCCTGGCGGTGGCCGTGGCGCTGGCCGGCGGCGGGCCGATCCTCCCCGAGCACCTGGAGCTGCCGGCGGCGGCGGGGGCGGGCGACGGCGCAAGCGCGACGGCGGCCGATGGACCGTCCGACTACCACCGCCGGGTGGACGCCTTCCGCCGCAAGCTGGTGGCGGACGCGCTGGCGGCCGAGGGCGGCAACCGCGCCGCGGCGGCGCGGCGGCTGGGGCTCTCGCGCCAGGCGCTGTCGTACCTCGCCCGACAGCTCGGACTGGCATGAGCCGCTACCTCCTGCGCCGCCTGGCGCAGATGCTGCCGATCGCGCTGCTGGTGGCGACGCTCGTCTTCTCGCTCCTCCACCTGATCCCCGGGGACCCGGTGGAGGTGATGCTCGGCGAGGGCGCGCAGGCGGCCGACGTCGCGGCGCTGCGCGCCGAGCTGGGGCTCGACCGGCCGCTCGGCGAGCAGTACCTGGCCTTCCTCGGCGGGCTCGGCCGCTTCGACCTCGGCACCTCGCTCCACTCGGGCGAGCCGGTGACGGCGGTGCTCCTCGCGCATCTGCCGGCGACGCTGGAGCTGGCCTGCGCGGCGATGCTGGTGGCGCTCGCCCTGTCGCTGCCGCTCGGCACGCTCGCCGCCTTTCACCGCGGGCGGGCGGCGGACCACCTGTCGCGCGCGGTGGCGGTGCTCGGGGTGGCGCTGCCGAACTTCTGGCTCGGGCCGATGCTGATCCTGCTCTTCTCGGTGCAGCTCGGGTGGCTGCCGGTGTCGGGGCGGGAGGGGGTCGCGAGCCTGGTGCTGCCGGCGGTGACGCTGGGGGCGGGGCTGTCGGCGCTGTTGACGCGGCTGGTGCGGGCGTCGGTGGCGGAGGAGCTGGCGCGGCCGTATCTGGCGACGGCGCTGGCGAAGGGGATGTCGCGGGCGCGCGCGGTGGTGGTGCACGCGCTGCGCAACGCGCTGGTGCCGGCGCTGACGGTGGCGGCGCTGCAGTTCGGAGCGCTGCTGACCGGGGCGATCGTGACGGAGACGGTTTTTTCCTGGCCGGGGTTGGGACGGTTGCTGATCGAAGGGATCAGGCTGCGCGACTACCCCCTCGTCCAAGGCGGCGTGCTGCTGATCGCCTGGACCTATCTGCTGGTCAACCTCGCCGCCGACCTCGCGTACGCATGGCTCGATCCCCGGATGCGGGAGAGCAACTAATCACTAATCAAATCCCCCGCCCACCCAAAAGGTGCCGCGCGAGGCGGATAGTGCCGCGTGAGATGCCGTGCCACCCGGCCCGCGAAGAGGCGCGCCCGCTTGCGCGGGTCGTGATTGGGAAGGGAAGTGGCTGGTTAGCGGGCGTCGGCTCCAGCGCTAACGCACGGTGGCCCCCTCACCCGAACGCGCCGCTTCGCGAGCCTCTGGCCCGGCACATCACGCGGCGCCATGACTCGAAACCCTGAAGTGACGTCGCCAAATGACAGGGGTCACCATCTAAGCAGGGGCTCCACCAGCGGTGCTAGGGCCCGCAGGTCTCTGGAGCGCCCGGCGCGGAGGAGAGCCTGCGGGACCCCACACCGGAACGGTGGATCGCGCGAGTTTCTTCTCTTATATGTGTGAGCGAAGAACTTCCACAATCTGAACCAACCCGTCGCGATCTACCTCATCGAATGCCGCAGGTTCGTGCGAATCGATATCGAGGACTGCGACGAGCTCGCCGGTGCGATCGAGGACGGGGACGACGATTTCGGAGCGGGCCGATTGGTCGCAGGCGATGTGGCCGGGGAAGCTGTGGACATCGGGGACGAGCTGGACGGTGCGGGTGCGCGCCGCCGCGCCGCAGACGCCGCGCTCGAAAGGGATCTCGAGGCAGCCGAGCGGCCCTTGATACGGGCCCACCCGCAGCAGCCCCGGCGCCACGACCCGATAAAAGCCGGTCCAGCTCGCGGCCGGCAGCGCGCGATGGATCAGACAGGCGGCCGTCGCCATCGCGGTGATCGGATCGTCCACCCCTTCGAGCACCGACTCGAGCTCCGCCCCCAGCCGCCGGTAGGCCGCTTCCTTCTCCGCGACGTCCTCGAGCACGATCTCCACGGCGCGGCATCGTAGCATCGGCCCCATGAGCCGCCGGCGGAATCTGCCGCGCGGCGCCGTCGCCGGCGCCGCCGTCCTCCTCGCGTTGTGCGTCGCCGCGCTCTTCGCCCCCTGGCTCGCGCCGTACGACCCGCTCGCGCAGCAACTCGAGCTCCGCCTCCAGCCCCCTTCGCTCGCCCATCCGCTCGGCCTCGACGAGCTCGGACGCGACATCCTCTCGCGCCTCCTCTTCGGCGCCCGCACCTCGCTCGCCGTGGGGCTCGCCGTGGTCCTCGTCGCCGGCTCGATCGGCACCGCGATCGGCGCCGTCGCCGGCTTCGCCGGCGGCCGCGTCGACGCCCTGCTGATGCGCGCCACCGACGTCTTCCTCGCCTTCCCGGGGATCCTCCTCGCCATCGCCTTCGTCGCCGTCCTCGGGCCGGCGCTCTCGCACGTCGTCCTGGCGCTGGTGCTGATCGGCTGGGTGGGTTACGCGCGCCTGGTACGCGCGCAGGTGCGGCAGTGGCAGGCGCGCGACTTCGTCCTGGCGGCGCGCGCCGCCGGACTGCCGCGGCGGCGGATCGTGCTCCGCCACCTGCTGCCCAACGTCCTGCCCGAGCTGACGGTCCAGGCCACGCTCGGCCTGGCCGGGGCCATCCTCGCCGAGGCCGGCCTCTCCTTCCTCGGCCTCGGCATCGAGCCGCCGGCGCCGTCGTGGGGGAGCATGATCAACGCCGGCCGCAGCCACCTTCTGGACGCGCCGCACCTTTCGCTTTTCCCGGGGCTGGCCATCGTCGTCGCCGTCGTCGGCCTGCATCTCCTGGGCGACGGCGTCCTCGACCTCCTGGACCCCCGCCGGCCGCGCTCCTGACGCCTCCGATCATCAAAACCAAGCGATTCGCAACTTGTCCCAAGGCGCAACTTGACATTGCAAGTGCGGACTTTGATAATGAGCCGACCTTGAGCGGCCGGACCGCTCATTCTCGTTCCTTTCCAACGCGCATGGAGGACCTCTGCTAATGGCAGAACCCGACACGTCGGCGTCGCAGGGCGGAGAGGGCCGCCGCACCTACACCCTCTCGGACGTCGCCAAGAAGACGGGCATCTCGATGCCCACCTTGCAGCGCTACAAGAAGCTTTATCAAAGCCGTCTCCCCTCCGTAGGACAAGGCCGCAAGCAGCGTTATCCCGACGAGGCCCTCGCCGTCTTCGAAGCGATCAAGGTGGAGAACGCCGCCCGCCGCGGGCGGCCGCGCAAGGACGCGTCGGCGCCGCGGCGCACCGCCACGGTCCGGCGTCGGGCCGGGGCCGCGCGGCGCGGGCGTCCGCCCGGACGTCCGGCGCGGCGTGGTCGTCCTCCCGGTCGTCCGCCGGGACGTCCCGCACGGCGCGGTCGTCCTCCCGGTCGTCCGCCGGGACGTCAGGCGCGGCGCGGTCGTCCTCCCGGTCGTCCGCCGGGGCGCGGCCGCGGCCGTCGGGCCGGGACCGGCAACCTGCTCACGCTGACCTCGATCAGCGAGCGGACCGGGATCTCCTACCCGACGCTGGTGCGTTACGTCAAGCTCTACTCCAACCGCCTGCCGCACGTCGGCACCGGGCGCGCGCGGCGCTTCCGGACCGAGGCGGTGGAGGTCTTCCGCGAGCTGCGGCAGCAGAGCGGGCGCGGCGGCCGCCGCCCCGGCCGCCGCCCCGGCCCCGTCCCGGGACGCCGTCGCGGGCGTCCGCCGGGGAGCGCGAGCGGCGTCGCGGGTCGCCTGCGGGCGCTCGAGAAGTCGCAGGCGGCGCTCGAGAAGCGCATGAAGCGCTTCGTGAGCAGCCTGACGAAGCTGTTCAGGTAGTCGCGGCCGTCAAGTGGTCCCAGCCGGCGGGGGGCAGCTTTTGCTGCCTCCCGCCGGTCGCCAGGCGTACACCGCGCCCCGCGGTGATCGTCCCGATCTGCCGACAGCGAAACGAAGGCGGCGGCTCCTCGCGCGCGGGCAGCGTGAAGAGCAGCACGTAGTCCTCCCCCCCGCCGAGCGCCAGCTCCAGCGGCTCGCGCCCGAGCCGCGCGCAGAGTGCGGCGAAGCCGCGCGGCAGCGGCAGGCGCTCGGCCTCGACCACCGCCCCCGCGCCGCTCGCCGCGCAGAGGCGGTGGAGGTCGCGCGCCAGGCCGTCCGAGAGGTCGATCGCCGCCGGTGGATGGCCGGGGCACCTGGCGGCGCGGCGGCCGAGGGCGTGGCCGAGCTCGAGCTGCGGCACCGGCGCCAGGTGGCGGCGGACGGCGCGGCGGGCGGCGACCGCCAGCGGTGCGGAGAGCCCGAGCGACTCGGGGAGCTCGACCCGGCGTCCGGCGAGGCGGGCGCCGCGCGCCAGGAGGTGCCGTCCGGCCGCCGACTCGCCGAGGGTGCCGCCGACCCACAGCGCATCGCCGGGCCGGGCCGCGCCGCGGGCGAGCCAGGCGCCGCCGGGCGGCATCCGGCCGATCAGGGTCAGGCCGGCGGCGAGGTGGGGGCCGCCGGACGCGCCCGGCTCCGGCAGCGCCGCGAGGTCCCCGCCGGCGAGCACAGTGCCGTGACGGGCGCAGGCGCCGGCGAGCGCGGCGA
>DASWHY010000671.1:0-3690 GCA_036397955.1 Thermoanaerobaculia bacterium
GGCTGGAACTCGAGCTCGCCGGTGCCGTTGCCGAAGTGCACCGGCGCCGCCCTGAACCCGCCGCCGAAGGTCTCGTCGGAGAAGACGCCGGCCACGCAGCCCGGGCAGGTCCCCGTGCGGCAGCCGCAGAAGTTGGTGTGCTGGGCGTTCATGGCGTCGTCGTCCGAGGCGTCGGCGTCCGAGATGCAGGGGTTGCCGGCGACGACGTTGTTGCAGTTCGAGGCCCGCGCCGAGACGAAGAGCGGGTTCGAGGCGTTCGCCGGACTGCGGTACGGCTCCGGCAAGTCGCGGTTGGCGGGGTTCTCGTAGTCCCAGTACGGCAGCGCGAAGGGGTCGGTGGGATCGCCGCTCGACTCGCGGACCGCGGCGCGCAGGATGCGCTCGAAGTAGTAGACGTACATGCGGTGCCAGGCGAGGAAGAAGAAGCTCGCGTGCTGGCAGGTGCCCCAGGCGGTCGGCGGGTCCGGCCCGGGGAAGGGCGTGGCGGGGCAGGTGCCGTCGTCCTCCGGGAAGTCGTGCATGTTGGCCTGGTAGAGCCAGCTCGTCGGGCTGGTGGCGGCCCGCGACTGCATCAGCGCCACCCCGGCCTTGTAGCGGTCGATCTGCTCCGCCGAGAGGGTGTGGATCTCCTGCCGGGTGAAGACGGTCGCGAGCGGCGGCTCGGTGGTCGTGGGTTCGGTGACGGAAGTGGTGTCGGCGGTGTCGGTGTCGTCGCCGCCGTCGCCGCCGTTGCAGCCGGCGAGCAGCAGGACCGCGAAGGGCACGGCCGCCCACAGCCAGCTACGTCGGGCACGTCGCTTGCGCATGGCAGCTCCTCCTCCTTGAAAGGGATTCTCCAGAAAAGAATGAACCACTCGGGCGTCCATTGCTAGTCCCCCCCCGGAGAGGGGCTTCTAGCGCGCGTGCAGCGCGAGGCGCCGGAAGCGAAGGAAGGGGCCCGCGGGCGCGGCGACCTTGTCCCCATCGGCCGGCACGAACGTCACCCGCAGCTCCCCCGGCAAGAGGCCCCGCTCGCGCAGCGCCTGCACCGCGGGGGCGAGGTCGAGGCTGCGCGTCGTCTCGCCGGCCTGCTCGGGGCGGGTGTAGAGCGCGACGAGGCCGAGGAAATGGGGGCCCTTGGGGTCCGGCTCCGCCCCCTCGGGGAGGTTCATGTAGACCTCGTAGGCGACGCCCGGGCGGAGCAGCTCGAGGCCCTCGATCGCCAGGAGGAGCCGGCCGGGCTCGGCCAGCTCGAGCAGGCGCTCCTTGGCGTTCGCCGGCAGCGGCACCGCGACCGTCACCGGCTCGGCGCCCAGCTCGACCTGCGTCGATTCGCTCGCGGCCAGCACCTTCATCTCGCTCACCTTGCCGTTGGGCGCCGCGGCGCCACCGGCTGCGGGCGGCTGGCAGCCGGCGAGCCCCAGGATGAGGAGGAACGGCGCCGCGGCCGAGCCGCGGCGGCGGAGAGAGCTGCGGTCCCGCACGACGCCACGATCTTACGCCCCCCTCAACCCGATTGCAGCACGCCCCCCTCCAGCCGCAGCACCCGGCCGCAGCGGGCGGCGATCTCGGGGTTGTGGGTCACCAGGACGCCGGTCGTCGCGTGGCGGGCCTGGAGCTCCAGGAAGAGGTCGAAGACCTGCGCCCCGCTCTCGGGGTCGAGGTTGCCGGTCGGCTCGTCGGCGAGGAGGAGCGGCGGCTCGAGGGCGAGGGCGCGGCAGATCGCCACCCGCTGCCGCTCGCCGCCGGAGAGCTGGCTCGGGAAGTGGTCGAGCCGGTCGGCGAGCCCGACCTCTTCGAGGAGCGCCCGCGCCCGCGCCAGCACCTGCGCCGGGTCCTGGCCGGCGATGCGGCCGGGGAGCATGACGTTCTCGAGGGCGTCGAAGTCGGCGAGGAGCTGGTGGAACTGGAAGACGAAGCCGATCGTGCGGTTGCGGAACCGGGCGAGGCGGCGGGGCGAGAGATCGGTGAGCGCGGTGCCGCCGATCGAGATCGCGCCGGCGTCCGGGCGGTCGAGGGCGCCGAGCAGATGGAGGAGGGTCGATTTCCCCGAGCCCGAGGGGCCGACCACGGCGACCAGCTCCCCGGGCGCGACTTCCAGGTCCGCGCCGCGCAGCACCTCCACCCGCCGCACGCCGTCGACGTAGGCCTTGTGGACGTCGCGGGCGACGACGAGGACACTCACCGCCGCATCGCCTCCACCGGGTCGAGCGCCGCCGCGCGGCGGGCGGTGTAGTAAGAGGAGACGAGGGCGAGGAAGAGCGTCAGCGCCAGCACCACGACGAGGTCCTGCCAGCGCACCAGGAACGGCACGTAGTCGAGGAAGTAGACCCGCCCCGGCACCGGCAACAGCTCGTAGCGGTCGAGCACCCAGGCGCCGCCGACGCCGAGGACGGCACCGGCCAGGGTCCCCAGCCCGCCGACCAGCGCGCCCAGCCAGAGGAAGGCGCGGCGCAGCTCGCCGGGCGTCGCCCCCATGGCGC
The DNA here is from genome assembly GCA_036397955.1 of Thermoanaerobaculia bacterium. Taxonomy (GTDB): domain Bacteria; phylum Acidobacteriota; class Thermoanaerobaculia; order Multivoradales; family UBA5704; genus DASUNQ01. Next base: position 2,463 of record DASWHY010000671.1, read on the forward strand.
CGAGCATGCCGATCTCCGGCCGCTTGCTGGAAGTGACGAGGGCGAGGTCGGCGACCAGCGCCAGCGCCGCCACCAGGACGATCAGGAAGACCGCGACGAAGAGCACCACCTTCTCGAGCCGCAGCGCGAAGAGGAGCGGGCGGTTCAGGTCGCGCCAGGTGCGCACCTCGGCGCCGGGCGGCAGCGCCGCCGGCAGCCGCTCGGCGACGCGGAGCGCCTCGTCGAGGTCGGCGGCGGTAATCTCCAAGAGGCGCCGCGAGCCGCCGACCAGGCTCTCGGCGGCGCGCAGCGGCAGCGCCACCCGCTCCCGCTCCTGCTGCGTGCGGCCGCTCTCGTAGAAGCCGGCGAGCGGCAGGCTGCGCACCCGCGGCTGCGGGCCGAACGGGGTGAGGGTCGGGCGCGGCGACGCCAGGCGCAGGGGCTGCCCGCGGTGGAGCGCCCAGCGCTCGCCGAGCGCGCGCGGCACGTAGAGCCCCTCGGGGCGGCCGGCGGCGCCGGGGAAGGAGCGCGGCACCGCCCCCTCGATCCCGACCAGCTCGACCGGCTGCACCTTCCCCTCCGCGACGATCCAGCCGCCGCCGCGCACCTGGAGCTGCGCCGCGCGGACGCCGGGGACGGCGAGCACCGTCCGCCGCGCCGCGGCCGCGTCGGTCCCCGGCGGCAGCTCCACCTCGACCTGCGGAGTCCGCCCCAGGATCTCGGAGCGGAGAGCGTCCTGGAAGCCGGAGATGACGGCGAGCGAGAGGATGAGCGCCGCGACGCCCAAGGCGATCCCACCCGCCGCCACCGCCGAGAGGAAGCTGGCGAAGGCGTCCTTGCGGGTGCTCTTGAGGTAACGGAGGGCGAGGACGGCGGGGAACGGGAGAGGCGAGAGGAGGAGGGTCGGCATGCGGGAACCGTGGACGCCCGGCACGTAGGCCGGGCGCTACGGGGCATCCTCCGGCTCGGGGCGGAGCAGCGGGAAGAGGATGACGTCGCGGATCGACGGGCGGTCGGTGAAGAGCATCGTCAGCCGGTCGATGCCGATCCCCTCGCCGCCGGCCGGCGGCATGCCGTGCTCGAGGGCGCGGACGTAGTCGTGGTCGTAGAGGTGGGCCTCCTGGTCGCCGCGCTCGCGGGCGGCGAGCTGGCCGCGGAAGCGCTCGGCCTGGACGTCGGGGTCGTTGAGCTCGGAGAAGCCGTTGGCGATCTCCATGCCGCCCATGTAGAGCTCGAAGCGCTCGGTGAA
>DASWHY010000672.1:0-6648 GCA_036397955.1 Thermoanaerobaculia bacterium
CGCCGGCGGCGGCCGGGCCGGAAGCGCCGGAAGTCGAGCTGCCGCAGGAGTTCGCGCTCCAGCCGCCGCCGGCCCCGGCGCGGGCGGCCCCGCCGGCGCAGTCCGCGGCGCCTGCGTCCCCGGCGGCCCCGGCGGCCGTGCCCGACGAGTACGAGCTCGACCTCGACGACGCCTTCGTCCTCGACCTCGACGACGAGCGGGTCCCCTCGAGCCTGGTGCCGCCGCCGCCGGACGTGCTGGCGGCGAGCCGCCCCGCCTGGTCGCACGCCGCCGGGGCGGCCCAGCCCGCCGCGTCCCCGCCGCCGGCCGCGCCCCCCCAGGCCGCGGTCCCCGCCGAGACGGAGGCCCTCGAGGACTCGGTCCTCGACTTCGACCTCGGCGCCCTGGAGGAGCTGGAGCCGCCGCCGGCGTCGCTGGCCGGCGCGCTCGCCGGCGCGGAGCTCGACGAGGAGGACCTGGGGGCGATCGACGCCTTCGAGCTGGAGCTCGAGCCGCTGCCGGAGCTGGAGGAGCTGGCGCTATCGGACTTCGCGCCGCCCGCCCCGCCGGCGGCGCCGGTCCCGGGCGCGCCGCTGGAGCTCAACCACGTCGTCCTCGAGCGCGCCGCCGACGAGGTCGCGCCGCCGCGTCCCAAGGAGCGGGACGAGGACCTGGTCACCGAGGCCGAGGTCCTGGCCAAGTACGGGTTGGAGGAGAAGGCGTTCGAGCGCCTGCGCCAAGCCCTTCGCCTCAACCCGCGGCACCTCGAAGCGCACGCCGTGCTGGTGCAGCTCCACTTGGAGAAGGGGCGGCACGCCAGGGTCGCGGAGCTGGCGAGCGAGATGGCGAAGGTCGCCGCCCGGGCGCGCAACGACGAGCCCTGGCAGCGGGTGCGGCGGCGGCTGGTCGGGGCCGGATTCAAGGTGGAGGAGGACCGCGTCGTCGCGCCGCCGCCGCGGGCCGCGGCGCGCGACAAGGAGATCGAGAAGCTCCTCAAGGGGCTGCTGGAGGTGCCGGCGGCGAAGGCGAAGAAGGGGAAGCCGGCGCCGCCCGCGATCCCCGCCGCGCCGCCGGAGCCCGCCACGCCGCCGCAAGCCGCCGCGCCGGCGCCGGTGCCTCCGGAGGCCGCGCCGCCCTCCCTCCGCCGCAGCGGCAAGATCGACCTGCGGCAGCTCGGGCGCGAGATCGTCGCCGAGGAGTTCGGCGACATCGCCGAGATGCTCGACGCCACCCCGGGGAGCTTGCCGCTGGTGCCGCCCGAGGACCTGCTGCCGGCGCACCTCGACGACACCGGCATGAGCTGGCTGGAGGAGGCGGACAACAGGAAGCGCACCGGCGGCATCCCGGCCGGGCGACTCTTCGCCGCGGAGGAGGAGTTCTTCGACCTCGCCGGCGAGCTGGAGGCCGAGCTGTCGCGCGAGGGGATGGTCACCGGCGAGCTGCTGATCCAGCAGCGCGAGCAGTCGCTGGAGGAGATCGTCGAGGGGTTCAAGAAGGGGGTGGCGGAGAACCTCTCGCCGACCGACTACGAGACCCACTTCAACTTGGGCATCGCCTACCGCGAGATGGGGCTCCTCGACGAGGCGATCGGCGAGTTCCAGCTCGCCGCCAAGAGCCCGGTGCACCTCGTCTCCTGCTGCTCGATGCTCGGGCTCTGCTTCCTCGACAAGGGGCTCCCCGAGCTGGCGGTCAAGTGGTACCGGCGCGGGCTCGAGACCCCCGGCGTCACCGAAGAGGACGCCGCCGGCCTGCTCTACGACCTCGGCAACGTGCAGATGGAGCTGGGGGAGAACGACGCGGCCTACCGCACCTTCGTCGAGCTCTACGGCATCAACACCAACTACCGCGACGTCGTCGCCAAGCTCGCGGAGCTCGGGCCTCTAGGCGCGAAGCCTTTCGCGCCGGGCTCCGATCAACCGTAGCTCCTGACTCACTCGCCCGGCTCCACCTCTTCGAACCGCCCCTCCGCGATCCGCGCCCGCCGGTGCTCGTCGAAGGCGGCGCGGATGCCGGCGTCGAGCTCCGGCAGCCGCTCGTAGAGGCGCTTGGGCTCGCGGCGGAGGCCGCGCGCCAGGGCGTAGTGGGTGAGCAGCGGCAAGGCGATCGTCGAGTCGCAGTAGACGACGACGGCGTCGGGGAGGCGCTCGGGGTCCACCTTCCCCCAGGAGACCGCCTCGCCCGGCGTGGCGCCGGAGAGGCCGCCGGTGTCCGGCCGCGCGTCGGTGACCTGCAGGAAGTAGTCGTGCCCCGCCTCGGAGAGCCCCAGCACCTCCTGGATCTGCGGCTCGGTCTGGAGGAGGAAGTTCTTGGGGCTGCCGCCGCCCAGGATCCAGCAGGCGCTCTTGCCGCCGCGCTCCTTGGCGTCCCAGACGATCGCCGCCGAGAGGTTGACGTCGGCGTTGACGTCGAAGGCGAGCTTCGAGCCCTCGAGCGCCAGCTCGGCCACGTTCATGCCGATCGAGCTGTCGCCCGGCGAGGAGGTGAAGACCGGCACTGCGTGGCGGTAGGCGGCGGCGACGAGCGAGGTGCCGGTGAGCCCCAGCTTCGCCTCGACCGCCGCGACGTAGCGGCCGATACGGTAGTGGAGCTCGGGCGTCGACATCGGGCGCTGGAACTCGGGGTGGCGCAGCACCTGGCGGTAGAACTTGTCGGTCTCGAGCAGCACCGAGTAGTCGAAGACGATGTCGTAGATCCGCACCACCCCCTCCTCGCGCAGCTCGACGTCGTCCCAGGCGGGGCTGCCGGCGTGGAGCGCCAGGCCGATGGCGTGGTGGGTGTCGTGGTAGAGGTTGGCGCCGGTCGAGATGATCCAGTCGACGCAGCCGGCCTCGACCAGCGGCACCAGACAGGACTTGCCGAAACCGCCCGGGGTGAGGGCGCCGGACAGGCTCATCCCCACCGTCACGTCCGGCTGCAGCATCTTCTCGACCAGCAGCTCGCAGGCCTCGCGCAGGCGGCCGGCGTTGTAGGCGGTGAAGGCGTGGGCGATGAGCTCCGGCAGGCCCTCCTGCCCGGTCACCGGCCGCGGATCGATCCGCCGCCCGCCGAGGTGGCGCTTGCGCTCTGCCATGGCGCGGCGGATCTTACGTCACGATACACTTCCGGCGTGGCCCGCACGATCACTCTCATCCCCGGCGACGGGATCGGCCCCGAGGTGAGCGCGGCCACGGTGCGGGTGCTGGAGGCGGCGGGCGCGGAGCTGGAGTTCGAGACCCACCTCGCCGGTGCCGAGGCGCTGGCGAAGTACGGCGACCCGCTCCCCGACGACCTCATCGAGTCGATCGAGCGCCACCGCGTGGCGCTCAAGGGACCGGTCACCACGCCGGTCGGCACCGGCTTCCGCTCGATCAACGTCGAGCTGCGCCAGCGCTTCGAGCTCTACGCCAACCTCCGCCCGGCGCGCACCCTGGAGGGCCTGCCGACGCTCTTCCCCGGCGTCGACATCGTCGTGGTGCGCGAGAACACCGAGGACCTCTACAGCGGCCTCGAGCACGTCGTCGTGCCGGGGGTGGTGGAGAGCTTGAAGATCATCACCGCCAAGGCCTCGACGCGCATCGCCCGCTGGGCCTTCGAGTACGCGCGCCGGAACGGGCGCCGGCGCATCACCGCCGTGCACAAGGCCAACATCATGAAGCTCTCGGACGGCCTCTTCCTGGAGTGCTTCCGCACCGTCGCCAAGGACTACCCGGAGATCAAGGCCGACGACAAGATCGTCGACAACATGTGCATGCAGCTCGTGACGCGGCCGCAGGACTGGGACGTGCTCCTGACGGAGAACCTCTACGGCGACATCGTCTCCGACCTCTGCGCCGGGCTGGTCGGCGGGCTCGGCGTGGTGCCGGGGGCGAACATCGGCGACACCGCGGCGGTCTTCGAGGCGGTGCACGGCAGCGCCCCCGACATCGCCGGGAAAAACCTCGCCAATCCGCTGGCGCTGATGCGCTCGGCGGTCCTCATGCTCCGCCACCTGGAGAAGGACGAGGTCGCCGAGCGGATGCGCGCCGCCATCCGCGACGTCATCGTGCGCCAGAAGGTCCGCACCCCCGACCTCGGCGGCGATGCCACGACGAGCGGCTTCGCCGACGCGGTGGTAGCGGCGATCGAGCGCGGCGCGACGATCGAGGTCGTGCGCCAGGAGGCGTGATGGCGACCGAGGTCCACGCGACCGCCTGCCCGCTCGACTGCCCCGACGCCTGCGGCCTGGCAGTAACGGTCGAGGACGGGCGCGTCACCAAGGTCGCGGCGAGCGACGCCCACGCCTTCACCGCCGGCTTCATCTGCTCGAAAGTGGCGCGCTTCCCGCGCCACCTCTACGGGCCGGAGCGGCTGCACCACCCGGGGCGGCGCGCCGGCGCCAAGGGGGAGGGACGCTTCGAGCGGCTCTCCTGGGACGACGCGCTCGACCTCGTGGCCGGCAAGCTCGCCGCGGTGCGCGACCGCCGCGGCGGCGAGGCGATCCTGCCGCTCTACTACGGCGGCTCGAACGGCCTGCTGACCCAGGAGACGACCGACCATCGCCTCTTCCACCGCCTCGGCGCCTCGCGCCTCGAGCGGACGGTCTGCGCCGCGCCCACCGGCCGCGCCGCCACCGGCCTCTACGGCAAGTTCCCGGGGGCCGCGCTCACCGACTACTCGCTGGCGCGGCTGATCGTCCTCTGGGGGGTGAACCCGTCCGCCTCGGGCATCCACCTCGTGCCGGTGGTGCGCGACGCACAGGCGGCGGGGACGACGCTCGTCGTCGTCGACCCGCGCCGCACGCCGCTCGCCGCCAAGGCCGACCTCCACTTGGCGCCGCGGCCGGGGACCGACCTGCCGCTGGCGCTCGCGGTCATTCGCTGGCTCTTCGCCGAGGGGCGCGCCGACCTCGCCTTCCTCGCCGCGCACGCCACCGGCGCCGAGGAGCTGCGGCGGCGGGCCGAGCCGTGGACCCTGGAGCGCGCGGCGGCGGTCTGCGGCCTGCCGGCGGCGGCGATCGAGCGCTTCGCCCGGCTCTACGCCGCGGCCTCGCCGGCGGTCGTCCGCTGCGGCTGGGGGCTGGAGCGGAACCGCAACGGCGGCTCGGCGGTGGCGGCGGTGCTGGCGCTGCCGGCGGTGGCGGGGAAGTTCGGGGTGCGCGGCGGCGGCTACACGATGAGCAACTCCGGCGCCTACCGGGTGGACCGCGAGCGCGCCCTGGCGGCGCCCGAGCCGCCGACGCGGCGGGTCAACATGAACCTCGTCGGCCGGGTGCTGACCAACGGCGCCGAGCCGCCCGTCGAGCTCCTCTTCGTCTACAACTGCAACCCGCTGGCGACCCTCCCCAACCAGGAGCTGGTGCGCCGCGGTTTGGAGCGCGAGGACCTCTTCACCGTCGTCTTCGACCAGGTGATGACCGACACCGCGCGCTACGCCGACCTGGTGCTGCCGGCGACCACCTTTCTGGAGCACGCCGAGCTGTCGCGCGGTTACGGCGCCTACGTCGTCCATCGCAGCGCGCCGGTCATCGCGCCGGTGGGGGAGGCGCGCGGCAACGTCGAGGTCTTCGCCGACCTCTGCCGCCGGCTCGGGCTGGCGCGGCCGGGCGACGCCGAGACGGCGGACGAGCTGACGGAAGCGCTGCTGCCGGAGCGGCTGCGCGCCGAGCTGCCCGGGCCTGGGGTCGCCTTGCCGGATTGCGGCGCGAGCCCCGTGCAGTTCGTGGACGTCTTCCCCTACACGCCGGACGGCAAGGCCCACCTGGTGCCGGAGGCGCTCGACCGCGAGGCGCCGGACGGGCTGTACGCCTTCCGCCCCGACCCGGCGACCGCGGCCTTCCCGCTGGCGCTGATCTCGCCCGCCACCGGCCAGACGGTGAGCTCGACCTTCGGCCAGCTCCGCCGCGGCAAGGTGCCGCTGGAGATCCACCCCGACGACGCCGCGTCCCGCGGCATCGCCGACGGCGACCCGGTGCGCGTCTGGAACGGGTACGGCGAGGTGCGCTGCGCCGCGCGCCTGTCCCGCGACCTCAAGCCGGGCGTCGTCCTCCTCCCCAAGGGCCTGTGGAGCCACAACACCGAGAGCGGCACCACCGCCAACGCCCTCGCCCCCGACACCCTCGCCGACCTGGGCGGCGGCGCCTGCTTCAACGACGCCCGGGTGGAGGTGGCGAGGGTGGAGTAGGGCGGCGACCTCGAGGAGGGCCTTCCTAGAGGATCATCTCGCCGACCTCTACCCCGAGCAGCGCCCGCACGTTCTCGATCTGGTTGACGATCGTAGCCACCGCCGACCCCGCGAACAGCAGGCCCACCGCTACCTCATCGAGCGTGGTGACGAGCGAGCCGGAATCGCCGCCCGCCGAGATGTTGGTGGTGACGATCTGGTCCTTGAACCGGGCGACCTTTCCGCCGCCGTAGCCCACGTTGACGGTGGCGTTGACGGCCGTTATCCGGCCGAGCGTGAAGTTGGTCGTCCGTCCGGTCTTCTGCACCAGCGTGCCCACCGTGACCTGGGCCTTGCGGCGCCACCCCCGCACGGTGCCGATCCAGTAGACCTCCCGCTCCAGGTCGTGGAACTGCCCCTCGGCGATCGCGGCATCGACCAGGTTGTTCTGGAGGGCGAGCGGTGTCGGCGGCTGGAACGTGATCGGGACGTACTGGCTCAAGGTGGCGATGCGATCCGCCGGGTCAACCCCGCCGTCGATGGGCCCCGGCT
>DASWHY010000673.1:0-4252 GCA_036397955.1 Thermoanaerobaculia bacterium
GGCCCTTGCGCGCGGCGCGAGTGGTGGTGGATGGACTTGGCCACCAGCTCCTTGCCGGTGCCGCTCTCGCCGAGGATCAGGATGTTGCTCTTGGCCGGCGCCGCCAGCTGCACGAGCTCGTAGACCTGCTGCATCGGCTTCGACTTGCCGATGATGTTGTCGAAGCCGTAGCGCTGGCGGAGCTGCTCCTTCAAGGAGCGGTTCTCGCGCGCCAGGCGCCGCTGCTCGAGCCCCTTGCGGACGGTGAGCAGCACCTCCTCGTTCTTGAACGGCTTGGGGATGTAGTGGAACGCCCCCTCGCGCATGGCGGCGATGGCGCTCTCGATCGAGGAGAAAGCGGTGATCACCACGACCACCTGGTCGGGGTCGCGCTGGCGGATCTCGCGCAGCACGTCGTGGCCGTTGATGCCCGGGAGCATGAGGTCGAGGAGGACGAGGTCCACCTCCTCGCGCTCGAGGACCTCCAGCCCTTCCTCGCCGGAGAGGGCCGAGAAGGTGCTGTGCCCCTCCCGGCGGAGCAGGTGGGTGAGGACGTCCTGGAGGACCTCCTCGTCGTCGATGACGAGGACGTTCATTCCGGGGCGGCGGCGGGCGGCGGCGGGACGGCGCCGGGCGCGGTGGCGCGGCGCGGCAGCTCGACGGTGAAGCAGGCCCCTGCGCCGGGGCGGCTGGTGACCGAGAGGGCGCCGCCGTGGCGGCGCACGATCTCGGCGCTGATCGAGAGCCCCAGCCCGGTGCCGCCGCGCGCCAGCTTGGTCGAGTAGAAGGGCTGGAAGATGCGCTCGAGCTTCTCGGGCGCCACCCCCGGGCCGGTGTCGCGGACGTGGACGCGCGCCCGCTCGGCGTCGGCCTCGAGCTCGACGGTGAGCGTGCCGCCGGTCTCGGCCATCGCGTCCTGCGCGTTCATCAACAGGTTGGTGAAGACCTGCTGCAGCTCCCCCTCGCAGCCGACGATCACGACCTCCTCCGCCGGCGGCCGCCAGGCGACCTCGATCCGCCGCTTGCTGAAGCGGTCGGAGAGCAGCTCCAGGCACTCGGTCAGCACCGGCCGCAGCGCCAGCGGGCCGGCCTCGTTGCGCCGGTTGCGCGCGAACTCGAGCAGGTTGTTGACGATGCGCGCGGCGCGGAAGGTCTGCCGCTCGACCTTCTTGAGCAGGTCGTAGTGCGGGTCGGACTCGGCGGTCTCGGAGAGCAGGATCTGGGCGTAGCTCGAGATGCCGGTGATCGGCGTGTTGACCTCGTGCGCGACGCCGGCGGCGAGCATGCCGAGGGCCGCCAGCCGGTCGTTCTCCTTGAGCTGGTTCTCCATCGCGATCCGCTCGGAGACGTCGAGCGCGACGAGCACGCGGAAGCGCGCTCCCAGCCCATGCTCGAAGGCCGAGACCGAGAGCTGGAGGTAGCGCTCGCGGCCGGCGGCGTCGCAGAAGCCGACCTCGACCGGGCCGGTGCCGAGGGCCGGCAGCGGCTCGACGGGCAGCAGCTCGCCGAGGCGCCGCCCCGCCACCCCCGCGCGCGCCACGCCGGCGAGCGCCGCGAAGGCGGCGTTGGCCGAGACGACGCGCCCCTCGGCGTCCACCACCGCGATGCCGGCCGGCGAAGACTCGAAGATCTGCTCGGCGTAGCGCTGCAGGCGGGTGACCTCCTCGAGCTGGCTGTTGAGCTGCCCCAGGAGCTGCGCGTTCTCGATCGCCAGCGCCGCCTGGTTCAAGAGGTGGCGGATGAGCTCCAGGTCCTCGCTGTTGAGCGGCTGCTGCTCCTCCTTCCAGCCGGCGAGCACGAGCCCGACGCGGGTGCCGCGTACGGTGAGCGGGAAGATGTAGCGGTAGCCGGCGAGGTAGAGCGCCTGGGTCGCCGACTCCGGCTCGGTCGGGAGCGTCAGGCCGGAGATGGGGCGGTGGCCGGCGTACCAGACCTCGTCGCCCAGGGCGTCGAGCTCGAGCGGCTGCGGCAGGAGCGGGTCGGGCCGCACCGGGCGGAGGAGCCCGCCCTGCGCCAGCAGGAGGTTCGCGCCTTCGAGCGCCACGCCCTCCTCGATCTGGCGCAGCAGCGCGGCGCAGAGCCGTCCCAAGTCGCGCTCGTGGAGCAGCTCGTTGCCCAGCTCCGAGAGCGCCCGGCGCTTGCCGAACGTGCCGCGGTACTGCAGGCGCTCGAACGCCGACGACAGGCTCCTGCGCGTCGGCACCAGGAGCGCCGCGATCCCCAGGCCTGCCGTGAAAGAGAGGAGGTTGCGCGCCAGCGCCAGCTCCGCCGGCACCCCGCGGTTGATCAGCGCGTTGACCAGCGAGAAGCCGAGGAGGCCGAGCAGCAGGGTCAGCGTCGAGGCCACCGCGCTGCGCACGACGAGCTCGATGTCCCACAGCTTGTAGCGCAGGATGGCGTAGGCGAAGGTGAGCGGCACGACGGCGAGCGGCACGACCGCCGCCGCGGTCAGCAGCTCCGGCGCGCGCAGGCCGGCGATCCACGGCAGCCCGTAGAGCGCCAGGAACGGCAGGTAGCCGCCGGCGAGCCCGACCGCCATCCAGTGCGCCTGCCGCTGCTCGTGCCAGCTCCGGTCGGCGCGCAGGCGGGCGACGAGCACGGCGACGGCGGCGAGGGCGTAGACCCCGAGCTGCGCGAGCACGAGCCGGTCGAGCGCGACGATCGAGGCCGCGGTCGGCCGCCCGAAGAGGAACCGGCCGCCGCTCAGGCTGTAGTCGAGCTGGAGCGCCAGGAGAGCGGCGGCCGGGAGGTAGAGGAAGGGGAGCACGCGGCGGCTCCACCGCGCCGGCGCCAGCCGCGCCGGCAGCTCGAGGAAGAGGTGGAGGGTCAACGGCGCGAGCAGGATCAGCGCGCAGGCGTCCACCGAATAGAGCAGCCGGTAGACGGCGTCGACCGGCGGCGTCGCGGTGACAAGATAGGCGGTCGCCGAGAGCAGCGTCCAGAGGTAGAAGAGGAAGCCCTGCCCCTGGCCGCGCTGCCGCACCAGGGTGTAGAGGCCGATCAGCAGGTAGATAGCGCCGATCAGCGCCATCACCAGGTAGGGGATGTCGAGGTCGAGCGGCGGGCGCTGGTAGGAGACTTGGAGGAGGCGCTCGCCGCGTTGGACGAGGAGGGTGGTCTCCGGGCTCTCGCGGAGGCGTTGGCGGAGGGCGTTCTCGGAGGTGACGTCGCCGCCGCCGGCGAGGAGAATCACGTCCCCCGGCTCGAGCCCCTGCGCGTGCGGCCCGACGGCCGCCACCCGCAGCCCGGCCCCCGCCGGCACGCCGGCGAAGCCGAGCGGCTGGAAGCTCTCGACCTTGCGGTCGAAGCTCCCCGCCGCCAGCAGGACGGCCGCCAGCGCCAGCGCGAGCGCCAACGCGAAGCGGAAAGTGCGGACTCTGGTCATCTAGAACCTGGGCACGACGCCGCCCGGGCTAGAGCACGGTCCGTGCCACGCCACGGAAATTTGAATCGGGCGAAAACCCCAGGTAAAATGCCGATTTCGGCGGCCGAGATCCAATGAGCCGGATCTTATCCGAGAAGACGGATTCAAGGGGTTGAGACAGCTTCCGCGAGCGCGGTACGCGGACGATCCGAGCCGTTCGACGGGCGGGAGGGGTTTCCCGGCCCGCGAACCGGAGGGATCGACCGGCGAAGTGAGGGCTTCGCCGGACGAACCCAGGGGCTCGGCCGGCGGAAGGCGGGGTTTTTCGGGTGAATGGGACAGGTACGGCGACGAATGGGCTAGGTACGCCGCGTACCTGTCCCATTCGCCGGCGTACCTAGCCCATTCGGGCGCGTACCTTCCCCATTGGCCGCCGTACCCAGCCCATTCGCGCGCGTACCTTGCCCTTTCGCCGCCGTACCCAGCCCATTCGCGCGCATACCTAGACCAATCGTCCGCGTACCTGGCCCATTCGCGGCCGCGGGCTTGGCTTTGACGCCGAAATCCACTCGGTTCGCCCGTCCACTCGCGCTACGCGGACGCCGTGTTCTCAGCCCGGCGCTCGTCGAGCCACTTCTTCAGCGACGCCGGGCTCTCGCCGCTGCGGAGGCCGGCTACGAGGCTGGCGACGCTCAGATCTTCATCCAAATCCGGCCAGTGAATGAAGGCGCCGTCGCCGAAGATCTCGAAGTTGCTGCGTTCCGCTTCCGTGCCGTGCCAGAGTCGCGGAAACCAAACGAGAGGGACGATGAGAGTTCGTCCGTCGACGAGATGCACCGTCAGGCCATCCGCAGTGACCGCAGCCTCGTGCGCCCGGGGTTCTTGGGTCTCAACGGCCAAAGAATTCAT
>DASWHY010000674.1:0-7776 GCA_036397955.1 Thermoanaerobaculia bacterium
GTCCTGGCGCCGCTGCGCCGCTTCCTGCCGCCCTACGTCTGCGGTCTGGTGGTGATGACGATCGGCCTCTCGCTGGCGCGCGTCGCCGGCGGCTGGATCTTCGCCGACCCGCGGCCCGAGCTCCTCGGCCTGGCGGCGGCGACGATCGCCACGATCCTCGTCTTCACCGTCCTCGGGCACCGCCTCGGCCGCGGGGTGCTGGCGCGCGGCGCGCTGCTGTTGAGCCTGCTCTTCTGGGGCGTCGGTGTGGCGGGCTTCCTCGGGCTCGCCGACCTCGCCGCCTGGGGACGCGCCCCCTGGCTCGGCCTGCCGCGCCTCTTCGCCTTCGGCGGTCCGGGGCTCGGCTGGGAGCTCGCCGCCGGCGCCGTCTTCGGCGTCGGCATCGGCTACGTCGGGTCGATCACCGAGTCGATCGGCGACTACGCCGCGACCTGCGCCGTCTCCGGCGTCCCCTACCGGCTGCGGCACGTGCGGCGCGGCATCACGGTCGAGGGGATCGCCTCCGCGGTCGGCTGTCTCTTCGGCGCGCTGCCGCTCACCACCTACAGCCAGAACGTGGGGGTCATCGCGACGACCGGCGTGGCGAGCCGGCGGGTGGTCCAGGTGGCGGCGGGGATCCTCGTCCTCTACGGTCTCTCGCCGAAGGTCGGCGCGCTCCTCGTCGTGATCCCGCGGCCGGTCGTGGGCGCGGTCTTCCTGGTCGTCTGCGGCATGATCGCGACCGCCGGGCTGCGCCTCCTCGCCTGCGGCCGGAAGGACGAGGTGACCCAGCTGGTGACCGCGCTCACCCTGGTACCGGCACTCACCCTGCCGCTCGCCGCCGCGGCGCGGCCGGAGTGGTTCGCGGCCTTGCCGCCACTCGCCAAGCTCTTCCTCTCGAACAGCGTCGTGCTGGCCATCGCCCTCGGCATCCTCCTCAACGGCGTGCTGCGGGCCTTCCTGCCGGAGCGGGACCAGGCCGCCTGACCCCGCGCCGGCCATCTGGCCCGGCGGTTGCACGCGGCGAACGGCAGGAGGGGGGACCAATGGAACGAGTCCTCCGTACGTTCGAAGACCCGGTGGTCAGCCCGGAAGGATTGCGCTTCTTCGCCCGCGCCTGCGGCCGCGAATACGACGGCCTCTGGGAGGGGTGGCTCGAGTTCGAGCCCGAGGGCGAGGACGCGGTGCTGCGCACCGACCGCGAGACCACGCAGCCCAACCTGACCGCGGTCGAGTACTGGTCCGGCGGGCTGACCCGGGTCTACCTGGAAGGCGCCCTGGAACGGGCGCTCAGGCCGATGGAGCGGGCGCCGGAGCCGCCGCCGGCGCATGGCGCACCTCTCCCTGGTGGGTGAGGAGGCAGCCGGCGACGACCTCGTCGGACGGATCGACCGCCAGCTTCCCGTCGCGCAGGAGGAGCTGGAAGAGGGCCTGCACGTTGCGCGCGTAGAGCGTGCTCGCGTGGTGCGGCACGGTGGCGGCGAGGTTCGACGGCGCCAACACCAGGACGCCGCCGTGGACGACCTCGCGGTCGGCCTCGGACAGCTCGCAGTTGCCGCCCTGCTCGATCGCCAGGTCGACGACGACCGACCCCGGCCGCATCGCCTCGACCATCGCGGCGGTGACCAGCCGCGGCGCCGGCCGCCCGGGCACCAGCGCGGTGGTGATCACCGCGTCGGCGGCGGCGACCCGCTCGGCCACGATCCGGCGCTGCCGCGCCAGGAACTCCTCGCCCATCTCGCGCGCGTAGCCGCCGGCGCCTTCGCCGCTCTCGGCCTGCGGCAGCTCGATGAAGCGGCCGCCGAGCGACTCGACCTGCTCCTTGACCGCGGCGCGCACGTCGGAGACCTCGACCACCGCGCCCAGCCGGCGCGCGGTGGCGATCGCCTGCAGGCCCGCCACCCCCGCCCCCATCACCACCACCCGCGCCGGCGGGATGGTGCCGGCGGCGGTCATCATCAACGGGAGGTAGCGCGGCAGGCGGGCGGCGGCGAGGAGCGCCGCCTTGTAGCCGGCGATCGAGGCCTGCGAGGAGAGGGCGTCCATCGGCTGGGCGCGGGTGATGCGCGGCACCAGCTCCATGGCGAGGGCGGTGACGCCGCCGGCGGCGAGGCGCTCGACGGTCTCGCGCTCGCGGTAGGGGGCGAGGAAGCCGACGACGACCGCCCCCGAGCGCAGCGCGCCGGCTTCGTCGGGGGTGAGCGGCGCGACCTTGAGGACCGCGTCGGCGCTCCGCCAGGCGGCGGCGCCGTCGCTTTCGAGGTGCGCGCCCGCCGCCTCGTAGGCCGCGTCGGAGAAGTACGCGGCCTCGCCGGCCCCGGCCTCCACGACGACCTCCAGGCCGGCGGCCGTCAGGCGCTTCACGGTCTCGGGCGTGGCGGCGACCCGCGTCTCCCGCGGCCGGCTCTCCTTCGGCACGAAGACCTTGGCCATCTCCCCCCCTCAGCGGCGCGCCGCCGTCTCCTCTTCCTTCTCTTCTTTTGCTTGCTCCTCGCGCAGCATGCGCGCCGCCGCGGAGTGCTCGAAGTCGTCGGCGACCTGCGCCGTCGGGTCGGGCATCTCTGCGGCCGGCGCCGGGCGGGCGAGCGAGACGAGGACCGAGACCAGCAGGATCGCCAGCACCACCCCGAGCGACAGCAGGTTGGGGATCTCGAACCAGTCGTGGATCACCATCTTGACGCCGATGAACATCAGCACCAGCCCGAGGCCGTAGGAGAGGTAGCGGAACTTGTGCATCAGCCCGGCGAGCAGGAAGTAGAGGGCGCGCAGGCCGAGGATGGCGAAGATGTTCGAGGTGAAGACGATGAAGGGGTCGCGGGTGACGCCGAAGACGGCGGGGATCGAGTCCACGGCGAAGACCACGTCGGTGGCCTCGACGACGATCAGCACCAGCATCAGCGGCGTGGCGAAGAGCTTCCCCCCCTCGCGCACGAAGAAGTCCTTGCCGGCGTAATGCGAGGTCAGCGGCACGAAGCGCTGGAAGAGCTTGACCGCGGGGTTCTTCTCCGGGTGGACCTCGGTCTCCTGCCCGCGCAGCACCTTGAAGCCGGTCCAGACGAGGAAGGCGCCGAAGACCAGGATGATCCACTCGAAGCGCTCGAGCAGAGCGACGCCGAGGGCGATGAAAATGCCGCGCGAGACCAGCGCCCCGAGGATGCCCCAGAAGAGGACGCGGTGCTGGAACTCCGCCGGCACCGCGAAGTAGTTGAAGATGACGATGAAGACGAAGATGTTGTCGAAGGAGAGCGAGCGCTCGATGACGTAGCCGAGCAGGAACTCGAGCCCCGGCGTGCCCCCGTACTCGAGGTAGATCCAGCCGTTGAAGGCGAAGGCGATGAGGGTCCAGACGACGCTCCAGAAGACCGCCTCGCGCAATCCGATGCGGTGGCTCTTGCGGTGGAAGACGCCGAGGTCGAGCGCCAGCATCACGAAGACGAACCCCAGGAAGAGGAACCACTGCAAGGGGGAGCCGAGGTCGCGCATGGAGGAAGGAAGACGATCCGCGCCGGCCGCCGCCGGCGGCGCGGCGCGGAGTCTAGCAGGGGGTCGTGCTGCTCTACGGCTGGATCAGCTCTGCTTCAGGTGGTTGTTCACCAGGCGGGTCATCTCGAACATGCTGACCTTGTCCTTGCCGCCGAAGACGGGGCGCAGCTTGTCGTCGGCGCGGATCATCTGCCGGTTCTCCGGGTCCTGGAGGTTGTTCTTCTTGATGTAGTCCCAGATCTTCTTGGTGACCTCGGTGCGCGGCAGCGGCTCGCTGCCCACCACGGCGGCGAGCGCGTCGTCCGGCTGCAGCGGCTTCATGAACTGCGGGTTGCTCCTCCCCTGCGGTTTCTTGTTCGCCATGAGTCCTCCTGTCCTCCAAGGTAGCGGTCTGGCTGCGTTGGGGACGCGCGGCCCGCGCGCGCCCTCCCGAGACGATGCAATTTCCCGGCCCGTCCGGGAGCCGATGACGCCAATGTTATCGTCTTCGCGATGCCGCCGCTCTTCGTCACCTTCGAGGGCATCGACGGCAGCGGCAAATCGACCCACCTCAAGCGCGCCGCGGCGCGCCTGGAGTCCCTCGGGGTGCCCCTCCGCGTCACCCACGAGCCCGGCGGCACGCCGCTCGGCGACGCGGTGCGCCGCGTCTTCCTCGACCCGCGGCTCGGTACGGTCGACGGCCGGGTCGAGCTGCTGCTGGTCTTCGCCTGCCGCCGCCAGCACCTCGAGGAAGTGATCGAGCCGGCCCTCGCCGCCGGCCGCCACATCCTCTGCGATCGCTTCACCGACTCGACGCGCGCCTACCAGGGCTACGGCCGCGGCGTGCCCCTCGAACTGATCGACGAGGTGGATCGCCTGGCCACCGGCGGCCGCGTCCCCGACCGCACCCTCCTCTTCGACCTCGACCCCGAAGCGGCGCAGGCGCGCGGCCAAGCGCCGGGGCGCAGCGGCGGCGTCGATCGGC
The DNA here is from genome assembly GCA_036397955.1 of Thermoanaerobaculia bacterium. Classification (GTDB taxonomy): domain Bacteria; phylum Acidobacteriota; class Thermoanaerobaculia; order Multivoradales; family UBA5704; genus DASUNQ01. Next base: position 4,427 of record DASWHY010000674.1, read on the forward strand.
TCGACGGCGAGGCGCTCGATTTCTACCGCCGCGTACGGGAAGGGTATCGCGAAATCGCCGCCCGCGAGCCGGGAAGGTTCCGGGTCATCGATTCCTCGCGCGACACGGCGGCGACGGCGGCCGCGGTGGACGCGGCGCTCGCCGAGCTGCTGGCGGAGGTCGGGACGTGATCCCGGCGCCGGTCCTGGAGTTGGCGCGCGCCGGCCGCCTCTACCCGGCGGTCATCCTTCACGGCGGCGAGGAGACGGCGCGCCGGGAAGCGGCCGTGGAGCTGGCGCGCGCGCTGCTCTGCACGGCCGAGCCCGCGGCGCGCCCGTGCGGCGCCTGCCGCCACTGCCGGCGGATCGCCTGGCCCGGCGGCGCCGACGCCCCGTTCCATCCCGACGTGCTGGTGCTCGAGCGCGACCTCAAGACCGCGACCTCGGTCGACGCCACCAAGGAGATGCTCAAGACGGCGCAGCTCTCGCCTTTCGAGGGGCGCGGCCAGGTCTTCGTCCTGGCGAGCGCCGAGAGCCTGACCGGCGAGGCCGCCAACGCCCTGCTCAAGATGCTGGAGGAGCCGCCGGCGAGCGCGCCGCGCCACTTCCTCCTCCTCGCGCCGTCGCGTCTCGACCTGCTGCCGACGCTGCGCAGCCGCTCGCTCTCGGTCTTTTTGGGCGGCGCCGAGGCGGCCGACGCGGCGGCGGTCGCCGGTGCGGCGCGCGCCTTCGCGGCGGCGGTCGCGGCATGGAGCGCGAGCGGCGCTCCGGTCTACCTGCTGGCCGCGGCCGAGGCCCTGCTGGGCGACGCCAAGGCCTGGGAAGATCCGCGCGCCGGCCGCCCCTGGGCCAACGCCGCCGCCGCGGTCCTCGCCGCCGCCGGGGAGGCGGGGGAGCGCCGCCGGCTCCTGGCCCTCGCCGAGGCGCTCCTGGAGGCCGCCCCCTGGCGGCTCCGCGGCATCCCGCCGGAGCGCATTCTGGAGGGGCTCGTGGCGCGCCACCTGAGTTGATCAGAGTCCGGCGCGAAAGCTTTCGCGCCTAGGGCGCCCGCCGGATGTGCTAAACTCCGCGTTCCGTTTCGCCGCCCGCACGGGTGTCGCACCGATCCCACTGATGATAAGGACGCAAGGAGTTCGACGATGAGCGTATTCGACCGTACCCCCCGCGCCGCGCGGCTGGCCGCCGCCATGACGGCCCTGCTCGCGCTCGGCGCCTGGCTCCCCGCCTGCGCGGCGGCGGAGCCGCAGCAGGCCGACGCCGCGAAGGAGCAGAGCGACCCCAACCGGGTGCTCGCGACCGTCGACGGCCAGCCGGTGACCGAGGCCCAGGTCCGCCAGGAGGCGCCCGAGAACTTCAAGATGCTGGAGAACCAGCTCGCGCAGTGCCAGGCCCAGTACGAGAAGGGCAAGCACGAGGTCCTCGAGTCGAGCCTCGAGCAGGTCATCCAGAACCGGATGATCGACGCCGCGGCCAAGGCCAAGGGGGTGTCCAAGGAGGACTACCTCAAGACCGAGGCGGCGGTGGTCGAGGTGACCGACGCCGACGCCGACAAGTTCTACGAGGAGAACAAGGCCCGCATCCCCCGTCCCAAGGACGAGCAGCTCACCGGGCAGATCAAGCAGTACCTGACCGCGCAGCGCCAGCAGGAGGCGCGCCAGAAGCTGCTCGCCCAGCTCGCCTCCCAGCACGAGGTCAGCTACAAGCTCGAGCCGCAGCGCGTCGAGGTGACGGCGGTCGGCCCGGCCAAGGGACCGGAGTCGGCGCCGGTGACGATCGTCGAGTTCTCCGACTTCCAGTGCCCCTACTGCGCGCGTCTCGCGCCCACCCTCGACCAGGTGATGGCCAAGTACGGCGACAAGGTGCGGCTGGTCTTCCGCCAGTTCCCGCTCGACATGCACCCCAACGCCCGCAAGGCCTCCGAGGCGGCGCTCTGCGCCAACGACCAGGGCAAGTTCTGGCAGATGCACGACGCCATGTTCCAGAACCAGCAGCAGCTCGCGGTCGACAACCTCAAGGCCAAGGCCACCGAGCTGGGTCTCAACGGCGAATCGTTCAACGCCTGCCTCGACTCCGGCAAGTACGGCGAGCAGGTGACGACCGACCTGCAGGCCGGCTCGCAGGCCGGCGTCTCCGGCACCCCGGCACTCTTCGTCAACGGCCGCTTCATCAACGGCGCGGTCCCGTACGAGGAGATCGCCAAGGTGATCGACGACGAGCTCAAGCGCAAGGGGGTCAACACCGCTTCGAAGTAGCGCCCGGCCTACGTGCCGGGCGTTAAGCCCCGGCCGCGAATCCAGGTGGGCCGCCCCTGCGGCCCACCCTCTCCCCCCTTCCTTCCCTTGCCCGGCGACCTCCCCCCCGACCAGTTCCGCAGCGCGATGCACCGGGTGGCCGACCTGGCGGCCGACTACCTGGAGCGGGTGGAGGAGTACCCGGTGCTGCCGCGCGTCGAGCCCGGCGCGGTGGCGGCGGCGCTGCCGGAGTCGCCCCCGGCCGCGGCCGAGCCGCTCGAGCGGGTCCTCGACGACTACCGCCGTCTCATCGAGCCGGCGTCCACCCACTGGAACCACCCCGGTTTCCTCGCCTACTTCGCGATCACCGGCTCCGGCCCCGGCATTCTCGGCGAGACGCTGGCCGCGGCGCTCAACGTCAACGCCATGCTCTGGAAGTCCGGACCGGCGGCGACCGAGCTGGAGGAGCGGGTCTGCGATTGGCTGCGCCAGATGCTCGGGTTGCCGGCAGGGTTTCACGGCCACATCAACGACACCGCCTCGACGAGCACGCTGGTGGCGCTGGCCGCGGCGCGCCACCGCGCGGCCGCGGCGGCGGGTGAGCCGCTCGACATCCGTTCCCGCGGGCTCGCCGGCCGGCCGGAGGTGCCGCCGCTCGCCGTCTACGCCAGCGACCAGGCGCACTCCTCGGTGGACAAGGCGGTGATCCTCCTCGGGCTCGGGCACGAGAACCTCCGCCGCGTGCCGGTGGACGGCGCCTTCCGCATGGACCCGGCGGCGCTCGCCGCGATGGTGGCACGCGACCGGGCCGAGGGGCGGCTGCCGATCGCGGTGGTGGCGACCGCGGGCACCACCTCCTCGACCAGCGTCGATCCGATCGCCGCGGTCGCCGAGCTCTGCCGGCGCGAGGGGCTCTGGCTCCACGTCGACGCCGCCTACGCCGGCAGCGCCGCGGTCTGCCCCGAGCTGCGCCCCCTCTTCGCCGGCTGGCAGCGGGCGGACTCGATCGTCGTCAGCCCCCACAAGTGGCTGTTCACGCCGGTGGACTGCTCGGTGCTCCTGGTGCGCGAGCCGGCGGCGCTCAAGGCGGCTTTCTCGCTGGTGCCGGAATACCTGCGGACCGAGGAGAGCGGCGTCACCA
>DASWHY010000675.1:0-3685 GCA_036397955.1 Thermoanaerobaculia bacterium
GAACGGCATCGGCGGTGACCCGGTGGCCGGCTGGCTGGCGCCGGAGCTGGCGCTCCTCCTGGGCGGCCGCTTCGACGCGCTCTGGCGCCGCTGGCGCCCGGTCGGACCGCGCCACGCCGGGCTCCTGCGCGAGGTCCGCACGCTGGCGCGGCGGCCGCGCTGGCCCGACTGGCTGACGCCGGGCGGCAGGCGGCTGGCGGAGGAGGTCGGTTTCGATCGCCCCGCCGCCTCCTGGCGAGTCTTCGCCTCGCGCGACCGCTTCCGCCGCACGGCCCTCGCCAGCCCGGCGAACACCGCCGCCCTGGAGCGCTTCGATCGCCTGAGCCGGCGCTGCGGGGTGCGCATCGAGGCCCCCTGGCACGACCCCGAGCTGGCCGCGCTGGTGCTCGCTCTGCCCGACCGCGCCCTCGCGGCGGCGCCCCCTGCCAAGCCGCTGCTGCGGGCGGCGATGGCGGGGCACCTGCCGGCGGCGATCCTCGACGGCGCGGCCGAGAAGGGGCGCAGCCGCTCGACCCTGCGGGCGCGCGGGCTGCTCGGCGGCGCCCGCCAGACCGTCGAGCGGCTGCTCGCCACGCCGCGCCTCGCGGAGCTGGGACTGGTCGACGGGCCGCGGCTGCTCGCCGCCTATCGCGAGAGCGCGTCGCGGCATGCCCTCGCGCCGCATCTCTGGGAGGTCCTCACCACCGAAGGCTGGCTGCTGGCGAGCGGCAGGCTCGGCGCTCTCCACCGGGATCCATCATGAACGCACCCGACGACCGCCCGCGCAAGAAGTACGTGCCGCCGGAGTTGGTGATCTACGGCAGCCTGCGTGAGCTAACGGGCTCCGGCGCGAACGACCCGCCTGCCGACTCGATCATCGGCGGGAGCACGCAGACCGGCTGACGGCCCGATGCCGACCAGCGCCCCGCTCGCCGCGAGCCGCGTTGCACCGCCACCCCTGATCTCCTGGGAGCGCGGCGCGCCCGCGCCCGCCGGGCTCAGCGGCCTCTGGTCGGCGGGTTTCATCGCCAACCGGCGCGAGCTGCTGGCGCGGCTCGGCGCGCCCGCCGCGATCTCCGACCTCGAGCTGGCGGTCGCTCTCTACCAGCGGTGCGGGAGCGACGCTCCGCGTCTCGTCTACGGACCCTTCGCCTGGGTCCTCTGGGACGGCGATCGCCGGCGGCTGCTCGCGGTCCGCGACCGCCTGGGGGTTCACGAGCTCTGCTACCACGAGGCGGACGGTACGCTCCTGCTGGCCGGCGGCATCGAGCCCCTCCTCGAAGTTTCGCGACCCGAGGTCAATCCACGCGCCGTGCTGGCACAGCTCCACGGGCGGGCCCCGGCGCCGGGAGAGACCTTCTATCTCGGGATCTCCGCCGTCGAGCCCGGCGGGCTGCTCACCGTGACGCGCGACCGGATCGCGACCGAGGTCTACTGGCGCCCCGGGCCGCGGCCGCTCCTCCGCCTCCGCGACGACGCCGCCTACGCCGGGGCCTTCCGCGACCTGTTGCTGCCGATCGCCGGCGAGTACACCCCGGCCGGCGAGGTGGGTGTCACCTTGAGCGGCGGGCTGGACTCCACCACCGTCGCCGCGGCGATCCGCGAGGCCGCACCCGCCACCGTCTGCACCGCCTTCTCCTGGATCGCACCGGAGCTGCCCGCGGCCGACGAGAGCGCTGCGATCGCGGCGGTCTGCCGGCGGCTGGGCTGCCGCAGCGTCACCATCGCCGGCGATCAGCATTGGCCGCTGCGCGGCGATCCCGGCATCCGGCCCGAGCCCGCCACGCCGCTCGCCAACTCGTACGCCGGTCTGTGGGAGGCGACCTTCCGCAGCGTGCGCGAGCGCGGGGTAAGCGTCCTTTTCTCGGGCTTGAGCGGCGACACCCTTTTCGGGGGGGAGGTCTTCTCCTACCCCGACCTCGTGCTGACCGGCCGGTGGCTGAGGCTCGCCTCCGAGATCCGGGACCAGGCCCGGCACTCGGAGCTGACCGCGCTCCAACTCGTGCGCTGGATGGCGCTCGCGCCCATCGCCAACGCGTACCTCCCGGCGCGCGAACGCCGGCGATCGCCGTCCGTGCCGTGGTTGGGCGAGCGCTTGCGGCGGGAGGCGCCGGCCGAGCCTCCGCGGCTGTCGCGGCGGCTCCTCCCCGGGCGCCGCGAGCGGCTGCGGCAGCTCCGCGACCCGCTGCTGCCGTTCGTCGCCGCGCAAGTCACCCGGCAGGCGGCCGCGTACGGCATCGATTTCCGCCACCCGCTGCTCGACCACCGGCTGTTCGATTTCGCCGCCGCCCTCCCCACTACCCAGGCCTTCGCCGCCGGCAAGCGGAAGGTGATCCTGCGCCACGCGATGCGCGGCCGCCTTCCCGACGAGGTGCTCGACCGCCGGGGCAAGACCTACCCCGAAGCCATCTTCCGGCGCGGTCTGCGCGAGCGCGAGCGGGCCAAGGCCTGGGCGCTGATGACCGGGATGCGCGCCGCCAAGATGGGCTTCGTCGACGAGCGCCGGCTGCGCGAGGCCTACGGCGACTACCTGGCCGGGCGCAGCCGCAGCGCCCGCTTCTGGCACACGCTCAGCCTCGAGGCCTGGCTGCGGCGGTGCGTCCCATGAGCGAGCGCGCCTGGCGGACGTACCGCCTCTTCGGTCTCGTCCTGGCGAGCGATTTTCCCTTCGCCAGCCGCCTGCCTGCGGGCGCCGGCCGTCCCGACCTGACCTTCACCTGCGCCGGCCCGCCGCCGATCCCGGACGAGCTGCCGGCGCCGGTCTATGCCAGCCGCTTCCGCACCGCGCGGGGCGAGAGCAACTGCTCCTTCTACCGGCTCGCGGAGCGCGACCTCCTGCGCTTCCCCGGCGTCGGCGACTTCTACCTCGGCGCTAACGGGATCGTCTGCCACCCCGCCGACCCGGACGACTTCGGGCCGGTGGAGGTCCACCTGCTCGGCACGGTCCTGTCCTGCTGGCTCGAGCGCAGCGGGGTGCCCAGCCTCCATGCCTCGGCGGTGGTGGCCGCCGGCGGGCGCACGGTCGGCTTCCTCTCCTCCAACGGCGGCGGCAAGAGCTCGCTCGCCGCCGCGATGATGGAGGGGGGCTGGCCGCTGCTCACCGACGACGTCCTCGCCGTCGAATCGGGCCCGGACGGCTTCTCGGGCCGCCACGGCTACCCCCAGATGCGGCTGTGGCCGGAGGCGGCAAAGCACTTCTGCGGCCCGGCGGCGCGCCTGCCGCGCCTGCATCGGGACTCCTCGAAGCTGCGCGTGCCCGTCGGTGCCGGCGGTTTCGGCGCCTTCGCGGCGGCCGAGCGGCCCTTGTCCGGCTTCTACCTGCCGGTCCGGCGTCCAGGCGCCGGCGGAGAGGTGCGGGTCGAGGCCCTCGCGCCGCGCGCCGCGCTGATCGAGCTCGTCCGCCACTCGTTCGTCGGGGCGCTCGTCGAGGCCGCCGGCTGGCAGCCGCGGCGCTTCGACGTCCTCGCGCGCCTGGCCGTCGCGGTGCCGGTCAAGCGCCTGACCTATCCCAGCGGTCTCGAGCACCTGCCGCGCGTGCGGGAGGCGATCCTGGCCGACCTGGAAGCAGCCGCGGCATGAGAGGCGGAGGAGCTCGCCGCTGGCGTGATAACATCGCGCCGTTGATCGCCAAATGAGCCTTCGGAACACGCATCGGCCGGGCCGTGCGGGCGTCCGGGGTCGTTCTGTGGAAGGAGGGAAGACATGA
>DASWHY010000676.1:0-3025 GCA_036397955.1 Thermoanaerobaculia bacterium
GGGCCTGGGGGCTCTCGCCGCCGGCCGCCTGGGCGGCCGGGGTTTGCTACGGGCTCTCCGGCTTCTACCTCTCGAACCTCACCTTCTACAACCTGATCGCGGGGGCGACCCTGGCGCCGGCGCTGGTCGCGGCGGCGCTCCGGCTGGCCGAGGCGGAGCGGCGGCGCGGCTGGCGGGTTGCGGCGGTCGCCGCGCTCTGGGCGCTCCTCCTCCTCGCCGGCGACCCGGTCACCGCCCTCCTCGCCGCCGTCCTCGCCTGGGGCGCGGTCGCTGTCCGCTGCGGCCGCCGGCTGGCTTCTTCCGCGCCACTTGCCCTCGCCTTCGCCTTCGTCTGCGGCACGCTCCTCGCCGCGCCGCAGCTCGTCGAGTTCCTGCGCATCCTGCCGCTGTCGCAGCGCGGCCAGGGGTACGGGCGGGAGGCGACGACGGTCGCCAGCTGGGACCCCTGGCAGCTCCCGGAGCAGCTCCTCCCCTTCTTCTTCGGCCGCCCCGACCGTATCGGCGCCGGCGGCTTCTGGGGGCGGCGCTTCTACACCAACTGGCAGCCCTACTACTACGCGCTCTACCCCGGGCTGCTGGCACTGGTCCTCGCCGCGGCGTCCGGGCTGCCGCGCCGGCGGCGCGCCGCCTGGTGGGCGTGGGGGGCGGCGGGCCTCGGGATCTTCCTCGCCCTCGGGCGCTTCAACCCGCTCGCCGCCTGGCTCTTCGGCCTGCCGCGCGCCGAAGCCTTCCGCTATCCGGTCAAGTTCTGGCTGCTGGCGGCGGTCGGGGCGGCGGTGCTCTGCGGCATCGGCTTCGAGCAGGTCTTCGAGCGCGGCCGGCGCGCCGTCTTCCGCGCCGGCTTCGCGGTCCTCTTCCTGCTCCTCGGCGGCTTCTGGGCGGTGCTCTCCTTCCTCCCGGAACCGGCGCGCCGGCTGAGCGGCTTCCTCATCCCGCCGCGCTTTTCGGCCCAGTTCGCGGCCAACGAGCGCACCCGCTGGGCGGGGCTGTGCCTGATCTCGCTCCTCGTCCTGGCGGCCATCCTCCTCGCCTGCGGCCTGCTGCGGCGGCGGCCGCTCGCCGCCGGCGCGACGGCTCTCCTCCTCCACGCCGGGGCGCAGCTTTTCTTCCTCGCGCCGCTCGCGGCGCGCGACGCCGTCCTCCCCTACACCCTGCGGCCGGCGCTGACCGCGGAGGTCCCGCCCGGCTCCTACGCCGAGCACGCCTCCTTCCTCGATCTCTTCGGCAACTGGAAGGACCGCGCCCGCTTCCCCGAGCCGCGCAACCGCTGGGTCGAGCGGCGCGCCTTCCACGACCTCTACCCGCTGGCCGGGCCGCTCTGGGGGGTGCGCTACCAGCTCAACACCTCGCCCGAGGGGCTGGACGCCTTCATGACCCGCATGGCGCGCGGCGCGGTCAAGCAAAGCAAGGACCCGGAGCGGGTGCGGCTGCTCGCCGCCTGGGGGGTGGACTTCCTGCTCATCACCCGCGAGCTGGCGCCGGAGGCGCTGCCCTACGCCTGGCTGGTGCGGCGGGAGCCGAGCTTCGGGCAGGAGGTCTTCGTCTACGCGCTGCGCGGGCGGGCGCCGCGCGTGCTCTTCGCCGGCGAGGTGCGCCCGGCGCCGACCATGACCCACGCCTTCAAGATGCTGGCGGCGCCGGACTTCGACCCCTGGCGCCAGGTGGTGGTGCGCGACGAGGTGCCGGCGCGGCGCGGCGCGGGGGGCACTGCGCGGCTGCTGCGGGAGAGCCGCGAGGCGCTGGAGATCGAGGTCGAGGCGCGCTCGCCCGGCGTCCTCGTGGTGCAGCGCGCCCACCTGCCGATCTACCGCGCCACCCTCGACAGCCGCCCCGTGAAGCTGACGGTGGCGAACCTCTACCGCATCGGCGTGGAAGTCCCGCCCGGCCGCCACCGCGTGCGCATCTGGGTCGACCGCCGCCCCCCGCTCTGGGGCCTCGCCGGCACCGCGCTGGCGCTCGTCGCCCTCGCGGTCTTCGGTCGCGCGTCGGAACGGCGACGCGCGAGCGCGCCGCTACGGGATGAGGAAGTAGCTCGGCAGCCAGGCGGCCTGGTGGAGGGCTTCGATGAGCTCGATGACGCCGATCAGGGGCACGACGGCGCCGGCGGCGATGAGCTCGTGACGGAAGGCGCGGGGGTTGAGCTGCAGGGCGCTCTCGTCGACGAACGCGGACCAGCGCGGGAAGAAGAGAGGCACCCGCCGCTTGTAGGCGGCGTAGCCCGGGAAGTTCTCGTCGAGGAACCTCTCCTCCCGGCGGAGGACGGCGGGGTAGTAGATGGCGAACCCGACCGCGATGAGCAGCGGCGCGGCGAGCGTCTCGGTGCAGAGGCCGAGGCCGACGGCGCCGACGAGTGAGCAGAAGTAGAGCGGGTGCCGGCAGAGCGAGTACGGGCCGGTCGTGACCAGCGCCCGTTGCTTGCGGCCGGTGATGTAGGCGAGACACCACACGCGGCCGAGGAAGCCGAGGGCGGTGAGCAGGATCCCCACGATGAAGAGCGACTCCTCGACCAGGACGTGGTTGGCGTGGTCCCAGTAGTTCGAGCCCAGAGCGAGGAGGACCAAGACCGCGGCGCCGACGCCGCGGCTGGCGATCAGCCGCACGCGGGTGCCGCGGCGCTGAAGGGTTTTCAGCGTCTGGAGCGCGTTCGCTCGAACCTCCTCCATCTGTCCCTCCTCGAATGATTAAATCGTTCGAGATCAATACTTTGGCGGCAGCGGGCTGGGGGCCTTGTGGGGGAATCGGCTCCCCCTGTCAATGGCGGCAGGCCCCGAGACGCTCCTCGCCATCGAGACGTTGGATGCGCGGCGGCGTCGAATCCTTCGCGCGCGGCCGGGGACGCGGGAACGCTCGGCTAGGATAGGCGCCTCCCGCATGCCCCCTGCCCCCCGCCGCATCCGCAAGGTCCTCGTCGCCAACCGCGGCGAGATCGCGGTGCGGGTGCTGCGGGCGCTGCGCGAGCTGGGGATCCGCGGCGCGGTCGTCTACTCCGAGCCGGACCGCAAGAGCCTGCCGGTGCTGCTCGCCG
>DASWHY010000677.1:0-3679 GCA_036397955.1 Thermoanaerobaculia bacterium
GCCGCACCTCCAACTCCTTACTCTACCTGCATTTCGCGTAGACTCCGCGGCGTGAGCTCCGACCCGCGGGTGCCCTCTTCCGATCGCTTGCTGGCGCTCGTCGACGGCATGGCCGGCCGGCCGGTGGCGATGGTGGTGGACCTCGTCGCCGACCGGTTCATCACCGGCACGCCGAAACGGATCAGCCGCGAGGCGCCGGTGCTCATCCTGTCGTACGAGGGGGAGCGGCTGGCGCCCGGGGGAGGCGCCAACGCGGTGGCCAACGTCGCCGCCCTCGGCGGGCGGCCGCTGCCGCTCGGCGTCGTCGGCGACGACGCCTCCGGCCGCGAGCTGGTCGCGGCGCTCGCCGCGCTCGGGGTCGAGACCTCCGGCATCCTGGTCCGCCCCGGCTATCGCACCCCCACCAAGGTGCGCATCCTGGGCGGCGGCCGCCACGCCATCAAGCAGCAGATCGTGCGCTACGACGTCGAGGAGCGGCTGACGCTCGCCGCCGAGGAGCGCGAGATCTTCGCCGCGCGTCTCGCGGACTGGGCGGGCGCGGCCGGCGGCGCGCCGCCGGTCGCCGTCCTCTCCGACTACGGCTACGGCGCCGTCGAGCCCGCTCTCCTCCCCTGCCTCCGGCGCGCCCTCGGCGGCGATGCCGTCCTCCTCGCCGACAGCCGCTACCGCCTCGGCGAATTCGCCGGGCTCGACGGCGCCACTCCCAACGAGGAGGAGGCCGAGGCGCTCCTGGGCGGCCGTCTCCCGGAAGACTTCCCGGAAGCCGCCAGGGCCGGCGAGTCCCTCCGTACCCGCCTCGGCGCGCGCTTCCTCCTCGTCACCCGCGGCAGCCGCGGCATGAGCCTCCTCGAGGAGGGCTCCGCCGCCCACCTGCCGGTCCACGGCACCGACCAGGTGGCCGACGTCACCGGCGCCGGCGACACGGTGATCGGCGCCTTCGCCCTGGCGCTGGCGGCCGGCGGCACGCCGCTCGAGGCGGCGCTCCTCGCCAACTACGCCGGCGGCGTCGTGGTGATGAAGATGGGCACCGCGACCCTCGGCCCCGACGAGCTGCGCCGGGCGGTCGCCGGCGACCCCCGCCCGCTCGCGGAGGTGCAGTGGGCGAGGTGACGACCCTCGCCGCGTTGCGCGAGCGGCTGGCCGCCGAGCGCGCCCGCGGCCGCACCGTCGCCTTCGCCAACGGCCACTTCGACCTCCTCCACGTCGGGCACCTCCGCTACCTCCAGGCGGCGCGCCGCGAGGCCGACCTCCTGGTCGTCGGCGTCAACGGCGACGCTTCGGTGGCGCGCCTCAAGGGGCCCGGCCGTCCGATCGTCCCGGCCGCCGAGCGCGCGGAGCTCCTCGCCGGGCTCGCGCCGGTCGACTACGTCGTCGTCTTCGAGGAGGACACCCCCGCCGCCCTCCTCGCCGAGCTCCGCCCGGACGTCCACTGCAAGGGCACCGACTACGGCACCGCCGAGCGCGTGCCAGAGCGCGAGGTCGTCGCCGCCTACGGCGGCCGCACCGCCCTAGTCGGCGACCCCAAGGACCACGCCACGAGCGACCTGATCGGGCGCGCGCAGGCCTTGGTCCGTCAGTACGTCCCCGAAGGGCGCAGCCTGTCCGACGAGCTGATCGCCGAGCGGCGGCGCGAAGCGCAGCGTGAGTCAGAGGGCGAGTGAGGTCGCCGCGAGGCTGGGAGACGGCGGCAAGAGATCGAGGAAGACCCGGCTGAGGACCGAGGTGTCGACGAGAATCACCTGGCGCGGCGTTCCTTCTTGTAGTCGTAGCTCGGGTCGTAGTCGACCTTCCCGAACAGGTCGACCAGCCCGAGCCGATGCCTGCGGGCGATGAACTCCCGCAACGCCTGGTTGACCGTCTCGCGCTTCGTCCTGAAGCCGCCCACGCTCAGGGCCTGGTCCAGCAGCTCGGCGTCGACCGCCCGGTTACGAGGTGGCGGCCCCAGGGTTTTCCTTGGCCGGGCCTTCGCCATCGAGCCAGCCGCGGCGGAGCTCCTCGGCGGGGACGCTCGAGAGATAGGGCTTGAGGTCGAGGATCGGCGTGCCGTCGAGCATGTCCACGCCGCGGACGTAGAGTCGCGGCCCCTCGCGCCGCAGCAGCTTGACCACCGTCAGGCCGATCGGGTTCGGCCGTTGCGGCGAGCGCGTGGCGAAGACGCCGTATGAGCGCTCGGCCCCCGGCGGCCGGGCGAGCAGCTCCGGCGGTCCGGCGCGGTGGAAGACCCAGAGGACGAAGAGGTGCGAGAAGCCCTCGACGTCGCCGAGGCCGGCCTCGTACTGCGGCAGCAGCTCGAGCACACCCTCGGCATGGTGCTCGGCCCCCGGCCCCTTGGGGATCTGCGCCGTTTCGGTGAAGGGGCTGCGGACGGTGCCGATCGGCTCCATTGCGATCATGGCCGAGCCGCAGGATATCGCGCCGGTCGATGAGCGGCGGCTTTGCCGTCGCTCGATCGGCGGGGGTAGCCGCCCCATGCGCCCTAGAGCTCGAAGTCGACCTGCTCGACGTCGGTCCAGGGCACGTACTCGGGGCGCTCACGGCCGTCGACGAAGATCAGCATGCCGGCATTCCCCTCGCCGAGGTCGCCGGTGCGCTCGAGCTGCAGCTCCTCGCCGCTCTGGAGGGTCACCCTGGCGCGCTGGGGCAGGATCGAGGCGATCCGGCCGAAGGGGATGGTGTAGTCCACGCCCTGGGATGGGGCGTCGAGCGTCTCGGTGGTCTCGCTCTCATCGAGGTCGTAGACCAGCTGGCCGGCGAGGCGGCGGCCGGCGCGGGTGGTGACGCGGCCCGTGAGCGGGCGCCCCGGCGGGAAGTCGCCGTAGGCGGGGCCGCTGCCGCCGGGGCTGAAGTCGACGCGCTCGAAGGCGTCCCAGGAGATCAGGACCCGGCCGTAGCGCCGGTCGTCGACGTAGATCCCGCGGTTGCCGTGGCCGACTTCGCGGGTGTCGGAGAGCACGATCTCGCGGCCGTCGAGCAGCGTCACCAGGGAGCTGTCGCGCGAGCGGCGCGCGATGGAGCGGATGGTGTCGAAACGCAGGCCGAGCTCACCGTCGGCGGTGTGGCCGTCGAGCTCGTCGGTGCCGACGCACTCCTCCCGGTCCCACTGGACGAAGCCGGTGAAGCCGCCCTGCCGCGTGCGCACCGTGCCGTGCAGCTGGTCGGGGGCGCCGCCTAGCCAGGCGGTGGGGAGGAGCTCGATCGTGCGGATCCGCCCACCCGCGCCGATCTCGCCCGCGATCGCACGCTCGACCCCGCCGTGGAGGTCGACGACGCCCCGCCTGCCGTCCCACACTCGCACGCCGTCGTCGAAGTCGCTGGCCTCGAGGCGGTCGAGGTCGAACACGGTTCCGCTCTTGAGGGTCACCCGCACCTCGCGGCCGCGCGCCTCGATGCGCGCGATGTCGCCGAAGCGCGCCATGAAAAGCCGGCCGAGGTCGATCTGGCGCTCCCGGTGGGCGATCTCGATCCCGAAGATCTCGATCGGGCGGCGCTCCTTGGGCAGCCGCTCTGGCGGCACGTGCGCGACCCAGGGGTTCTCGTCCTTCTCGCCGTTGAAGTAGTCGACCCAGAACGCCTCCTGGTCGCCTCCCCAGCGCAGCCGCCCCTCGTAGGTGGTGCCGGCGTCGGTGGTGATGCGGCCGTAGAGGAAGCCCGGGTGGGCCTCCTCCGTCGCCGCCGCGGT
>DASWHY010000678.1:0-10422 GCA_036397955.1 Thermoanaerobaculia bacterium
GCTCCACCAGAAGGGGTTGTTGACCACGATCGTGCCGTTCAAGGCGGCGTTCTTCAAGTAGGCGCGGTAGAACGGGATGTCCTGCGAGATGCGGTCGACGATGACCGCGTAGCCGCTGTCCTCCCCCTGCAGCAGCTTGTCGATGCGCACCGGCTCGGCGACGATGCCGTCCGGTTGCTTGGCGTTGACCCGCTCGACGAACGCCGGGGGGTAGGTGCTCTCCTGCCCGTGGAGGATGCCGATCCGTTTCATCCGTTTGGGGGACGGCGGGAGGCGCGCGCGGAGGCGGCTCGCCGGCCGGGTGGGAACGTTATCACTTAGCGCGCTCCGTTGTCGCCATCGGGCCCGGGGAGGATCTGCCGCAAATAGGGCGCGAGACCGCGCCGCGGCTCCCAGTTCTGCGGGTAGCCCAGCGAGACCTCCTCGCAGCGCACGCCGTCGCGGCGGTGGCTGCCGCGGATGTGCAGGTGGCCGTAGACCACCGCCCGGGCGCGGAAACGGCGGTGCCAGTCCTCGGTGCGGCGGGTGCCGCACCAGAGGGTGAAACGCGGCACCCGCGGCAGCACCGCGAGGTCGCGCCGCAGCGGCCAGTGGTTGACGAGGACGAGCGGCGCGTGCGCCGCCGCCGCGGCGAGCCGCGGTTCGGCGGCGTCGCAGCGGGCGGCGCACCACTCGGCGCGGCCGGCGTAGGGCTCGGGGTCGAGCAGCACCTCGTCCGAGCAGACGACGTTTTCCTCGGCGGCCCAGCGCACCGCTTCGGCGAGCGGCACGGCGTCGGGACGGAAGCTGTAGTCGTAGAGCAGGAAGAGGAGGGCGACCGAGCAGGGGCCGCCCGGTCCCGGCCACTCGACGAACGGGTCCTCCGGCGTCAGCGCGCCCCAGGCGCGGCAGACCGCGACGAGCCGCTGGTATTTCCGCTCGCCGCGCAGCTCGTCGCTGCGGCCCGGCATGGTCCAGAGGTCGTGGTTTCCCGGCACCCAGAGCAGGCGCGCGAAGCGCTGCGAGAGGGTCTCCAGCGCGAAGGCGAGCTGCTCCTCGGTCTCGCCGACGTCACCGGCCAGGATGAGCCAGTCCTCGGGGTAGGCGGGGAGCGCCTGCAGCGCGCTGCGGTTGACCTCGTAGCGGAGGTGGAGGTCGGCGATCGCCCAGAGCTTCACGCGGAGCCGGTCGCCGCCGGAAGGCGGCTACTCCGCGTAGCCGAGCGCGCGGAGCTTCTCGACGCTCTCCGGATCGAGCTCGATCGGGGCGAGGCGGTCGCTGGCGGCCAGCCCCTGCTGCACCTGGGTCATCCAGCGCCGCAGCTCGGCGGAGGCGGCGTTGGCCTCCGCCGCCTGGCCGCGCCGCTCGGCCGGGTCGCGCGCCAGGTCGAAGAGCCAGCGGCGCGTCCCTTCCAGCCGCAGGATCTCCTTGCGCATCCCGGTGAGGAGGGCCACCTCGAGGAGGCCGCGCCGGCGTGCCCCGGAACGCGCCTCCTGCTGGCTCAGCACCGCCCCCTTGTGCGCCTGGAACCAGACGACGCGCCCGCGCGGCGGCGGCGCGCCCCCCCGCAGCACGGCGCTCCAATCGAAGCCGCGGAAACCGCCGGGCACCGGCAGGCCGGCGAGCCCGAGGAGCGTCGGGGCGATGTCGAGGTTGAGGGCCGGCGCCTCGATCACCCCCGCCGGGATCCGGCCCGGCCAGGCGATCGCCAGCGGGATGCGCAGCGTCGTGTCGTAGAGCTGGCGCCCGTGCCCCCAGGCGCCGTGCTCGCCGAGGCTCTCGCCGTGGTCGGCGGTGAAGAGGACGATGGTGTTGGCGGCGAGCGCGACGTCCCGCTCGACCGCCGCCAGCAGGCGCCCGACGTGATGGTCGGCGAAGGCGATCTCGCTGTCGTAGCGGTCCTGCCGCGGCGGCTCGCCCGCGGCCGCGATGCCGAGCCGCCCGGCGAACCCCGCCTGCAGCCGGTAGGGGGCGTGCGGCTCGACGTAGTGGACCCAGAGCAGGAAGGGGCGGCGGTGCGCCTGCTGGTGGTCGGCCAGCCAATCGAGCGCCGCGTCCGTCAGGTCCTCGGCCGTCGCCTCCCCCTTGAACACTCCGAACCAGCGCTTGCGGGTGAACACCTCGTGGTAACCCTCGAAGTGCTCCCCCAGCCCCGAGATGCGGTCCTTGAGCGTCCAGTTGCCGACGAAGGCGGCGCTGCGGTAGCCGCGCCGGCGGAGCGCCGCGGCCGCCGACGGCAGCCCCGGCCGCATGGCGAGGCCGTTGCGCGTCGCGCCGTGCTCGTGCGGGTAGAGCGAGGTGAACATCGAGCAGACCGCCGGGTTGGTGAGCGGCTCGACGGTGCGCGCCTGGGCGAAGCGCGCGCCCGAGGCCATCCAGCGGTCGAGGTTGGGAGTGGTGGCGCGGCCGTAGCCGTAGCCGGAGAGGCGGTCGGCGCGCAGGGTGTCGATGGTGACGACGAGGACGTTGGGGAAGCGCGGCCCCGGCCGCTGCTGCGCCGCGGGCGAGGCGGCGCGCGGCGCCAGCAGGAGGAGCGGCAGGAGAGCCGCACCCCCGAGCAGGGGGAGGCTCCGGCGGAGTCGTCGTCGGCGGTTCATGCGGAACGGGCCCGGAGGGCCAGAGCATAGCAAGCAAAGAGCTTTCCAGCGGCAAAGCCGGATAGCCCGCCCGGCGCGCCGGCGCCGGGTCCCGGCAGACGGCTTGCTACACTGCCTCTCCGTGAAGGAGAGCGGACCGGAGGAGCTGCCCCGCCCCGGGGACCCCGCGGCGCCGCCCCCGGACGTCCCCGGGCGGCCCGAATGGGGGAAGCGCACGGAGAGCGCCGAGGAGGGGCGCTTCCTCGCCGGCCCGCAGTCGCGCCTCGCCGAGCTGGTGCGGCTCTTCCGCATCCTCGGCGAGTTCGTGCGCGGCTTCCGCGCCCTCCACTTCGCCGGCCCCTGCGTCACCGTCTTCGGCTCCGCCCGTTTCGCGGCCGACCACCCCTATTACGCGCTGGCGCGGGAAGTCGGGGCGCGGCTCGCCAAGGCCGGCTTCACCGTGATGACCGGCGGCGGCCCGGGGATCATGGAGGCGGCCAACCGCGGTGCGCGCGAGGCCGGCGGGCGGAACATCGGCTGCAACATCGCGCTGCCGCACGAGCAGCAGCCCAACCCCTACCTCGACCAGTGGCTGGAGTTCCGCTACTTCTTCGTCCGCAAGGTGATGCTCGTCAAGTACTCCTACGCCTTCGTCGCGCTCCCCGGCGGCTTCGGGACGATGGACGAGATCTTCGAATGCGCCACCCTCATCCAGACCGGCAAGATCAAGGACTTCCCACTGATCCTCATGGGGAGCGACTACTGGCAGCCGCTGATCGGCTACCTCCGCGACACGATGGTGCGCCGCGGCACGATCGCCGCCGCCGACCTCGAGCGGATCGTCGTCACCGACTCCCCGGAAGAGGCGGTGGCGCGCATCCGCGAAGCCGCGACGGAGGAGTTCGGCCTCAAGTGGCAGCCCGCCGAGCCGCAGCCGGTCTGGCTCCTCGGCGAGCACCGCCCCGTCCCCGCCCAACGCAAGGCCCCCGCGCCCGGCGAGCGGCCGGCGGGCTAGCCGCGCCCCGCGCTCGCTCTACAGCAGCAGGCTCGCCAGGTTCGCCAGCTCCGAGCGCTCGCCCTTGTCCAGGTTCACGTGGGCGTAGAGGGGGGAGCCCTTGAGGCGGTCGATCAGGTAGGAGAGGCCGTTGGACTGGGCGTCGAGGTAGGGGGTGTCGATCTGGAAGATGTCGCCGGTCAAGACGATCTTGGTCTTCTCGCCGGCGCGGGTGATGATGGTCTTGACCTCGTGCGGCGTCAGGTTCTGCGCCTCGTCGACGATGAAGATGACGTTGGCGAAGCTGCGGCCGCGGATGTAGGCCAGCGGCACGATGTGCAGCTTCTCCTGCTCGACCATCTCCTCCAGCCGCTTGTACTCGCGGTCGCGCTCGCCGTACTGGTTCTTGATGATCCCCAGGTTGTCCCACAGCGGCTGCATGTAGGGGTCGATCTTCGACTTCACGTCGCCGGGCAGGAAGCCGATGTCGCGGTTGGCCAGCGGCACGATCGGGCGCGCCAGGTAGACCTGGCGGAAGAGGCGCCGCTGCTCCAGCGCGCCGGCGAGCGCCAGCAGCGTCTTGCCGGTGCCGGCGGCGCCGGTGATCGTCACCAGCGGCACCTCCGCGTTGAGCACCGCGTGGATGGCGAAGGTCTGCTCGGCGTTGCGCGGCATGACGCCGTAGGCGCCGGCCTTGGGGACGTGCTCGACCTGGTCGGTGCGCGGGTTGAAGCAGGCCAGCGCCGAGCTGCCGTCGGCGCGCAGGATGAAGTACTGGTTGGCGACCGGCCGCTCGGGCAGCAGGTCGGCGCGCGGCACCCGCCCCTCGCGGTAGAGGCGGGAGATCGGCTCCGCGTCGGGCACCTCCAGCTCCGCCTTCCCCTTGTAGAGGTGGTCGACGTCCTTGATCTTGACGCTCTCGTAGTCCTCGGCCGGCAGGTTCAGTGCCCGCGCCTTGAGGCGCAGGTTGATGTCCTTGCTGACCAGGATGACGCGCCGCTTGGTCTCGGCGCGGGAGAGGGCGAGGGCGGCGTTCAGGATGCGGTGGTCGGCCTTGCGGGTGCCGAAGACGGCGGGGGCGTCGGCCCCGCCGTCCTCCTCGGTGAGCACCCGGAAGCGGCCGCGGGTGGGGCCGTCGAGCGGGATCCAGGTGCCGAGGAGGCTCCTGCCCGAGAGGGCGTCGAGCTGGCGGATGAACTCCCGCGCCTGCAGGTTGACGACCGCGTTGCCCTTCTTGAACTGGTCGAGCTCTTCGAGGACGGTGATGGGGATCGCGACGTCGTGCTCGTGGAAGCTCTGGAGGGCGTTGAAGTCGTAGAGGATGACCGAGGTGTCGAGGACGAAGACTTTCTTCTGTCGGTCGGGCTGGGGCATCGCGGGCCGGATCGCCTCCTGGCTGGCGCTCACTGAGTTGGGGCTCGAACCGGAAAAATGTTAGCGCGGATCGGGGTTTACGGCAAGCTAGGGATAGTGGTCCGGCCCTCCGCCGACCACCACGGCTAGCGCTTCTTGGTTCAGCCGGCGGCGCGGCGGCGCTGGAGGAGGAAGGCGCCGAGCGCGGCGAGGGCGGCGGCCAGGCCCGCCAGGGCCGCCGGGCCGCCGGACGGGACTTCGAGCGGCACGGGCAGGCCCGAGCAGGAGCCGTCGTCGATCGCCAGGCTCTCGAAGCCGCGCCGCGCGGCGTCGGCGCGGTGGACCACGGAGGCGCGCCCGGTGGCGGCATTGACGGCGAAGACGTTCCCCAGGTCGTCCAGCCCCCAGAGCGCGCCGCTGCCGCTGAACTCGATCCCGCCGTCCACCGGATTGACCGCTCCGAGCCGGCCGATGGCGCGCGCGGCGCCGTTCGCCGTGTCGAGGCAGAAGAGCCGTCCCGGCTTCTTGGCCGGGTCGGCGTCCCCTTCCAGACCGTAGAGGCCGGAAGGGCAGTCTGCCGTCGGGTAGCGGCCCGTCAGGCCGGTGATCTCGACCCCCTGGTTCCCCGTCAGGTCGGCGCGGCCGCTCACCAGGTCGATCTGGTAGAGGCGTGAGGGCTTGGGAGCGTCGGTCGACATGTAGAGCTTGCCGTCGTTGGCGAAGGCGAGCCCGGTGTCGGTGACGTCGACCCGCAGCGGTCCGACGGCGACGCAGGCTCCGCTCCCGCGGTCGCACCGCACCAGCTCGTCCCGCACGTCGTCGACGCCGTAGAGCGTGCCGCAGCCGGGGCTGAAGGCGAGCGATTCGACGTCCGCGAAACCGGTCGGGCCGAGCCGCCGGGTCTCGCCGGTCCGCAGGTCGAGGGTGTAGAGGGCGTCGTCGCCGTCCGAGCGCACGGCGTAGGCGGTCTGGGGCGTGAAGCCGTCCGCCGCCGCCGGGGAGCCGATGGCGGCGAGGAGGAGCCCGCAGCCCGCGAGCAGGGCGATGCGCTTCGGGGCGGAAGGGGGCACGCTGCGGGACTCCGGAAAGACGGCGGATGCTACTACATCGTTTCCGGTGCGCCGCCGCGGGTATCCTTTCGCCCGATGCGCGCGACCGCCGCTTCGGGACGGCTCGGCGTGCTGGCGGCGGCGACCCTCTTCTCGACCGGCGGGGCGGTCATCAAGGCGATCGACCTCACGGGGTGGCAAGTGGCGTCGCTGCGCTCCGGCCTCGCCGCGCTCACCCTCCTCGTCTTGATGCCGGAGAGCCGTCGGGGCTTCTCACGGCGCGCCCTCGCCGTGGGCGTCGCCTACGCCGCGACGCTCGTCCTCTTCGTCCAAGCCAACAAGCTGACCACCGCGGCGAGCGCCATCTTCCTGCAGTCGACGGCGCCCCTCTACGTCCTCCTCCTGGCGCCCTGGCTGCTGCGCGAGCGCGTCCGCCGCTCCGACCTGGCGCTGATGGCGGCGCTGGCGGTGGGGATGGCCTGCTTCTTCCTCGGCCTCGACCGCGCCTCCGCCACCGCCCCGCGGCCGCTGCTCGGCAACGTCCTCGCCGCCGCGGCGGGCCTCACCTGGGCGCTGACGGTGATGGGGCTGCGGGCGCTGGGGCGGGAGGGCGGGAGCGGCGCGGCGGCGGGGGCGGCGCTGGCGGGCAACGCGATCACCGCTCTCGCCTGCCTGCCGCTGGCGCTGCCGCTGGCGGGAGCGGACACGGGCGACTGGGCGGGCGTCGCCTTCCTCGGCGTCGTGCAGGTCGGGCTGGCCTACCTCTTCCTCACCCGCGCGCTGACCCGCGTCCCCGCCTTCGAGGCCTCGCTCCTGCTGCTGCTCGAGCCGGTGCTCAACCCGGTCTGGGCCTGGCTGGCGCACGGCGAGCGGCCGGGGGCCTGGTCGCTCGCCGGCGGCGCCCTGATCCTCGCCGCCACCGCCGCCAAGACCGCGCTCGACGCGCGGCGGCCGCCGCCGCCGGACCCCGCCGCTATTTAGCGGCCTGCAGGGCGCTGCCGAGGCCGCGCAGGTCGAGGTCCACCGGCGGCTCCTGGCCGAGCGCCTTCTCGAGCTCCGCGTCGTGGCCGTAGAGGTCGTCGCGGAACTGCACCGTCCCGTCCGGCTCCATCCAGGCGGTCCAGTAAAGGATATGCACCGGGATCGGCCGCGGCAGCTTGATCGACTTCGACTCGCCCGTGTCGATCGCCGCCTGGAGCGCCGCGCGGCTCCACTTGGGATCGCCGCGCAGGAGGTACTCGGCGAGCTCCATCGGCTTCTCGATGCGGATGCAGCCGTGGCTGAAGCCGCGCTCGGCGACGTCGAAGAGGTGGTCGGCGGGCGTGTCGTGGAGGTAGATGTTGAACTGGTTGGGGAACATGAACTTGATCTGCCCCAACGGGTTCGCCGGCCCCGGCCGCTGGCGGATGCGGCTCTCGCCGCCGTCGCTCACGATCTCCATGTCGTTGCGCGCCAGGTAGCCGGGGTCGGCGGCCACCTTGGGCAGGATCTCGTTGCGCTCGATCGACGGCGGGATGTTCCACCACGGGTTGAGCTCGAGGTAGGTCATCTGGTCGCTGAAGGCGGGGGTGCGGCTCTGGTCCTTGCCGACGATCACCTTCATCGCCAACGCCGTCTCCTTCCCCTCGACGACGCGCAGGCCGTAGGCCGGGACGTTGACGACGATGTGCCGCTCGCCGAGGTCGCCGGGCATCCAGCGCCAGCGCTCCAGGTTGATCTCGATCTGCCGCACCCGCTCGGCGGCCGGCACGTTGAGAGCGGCGAGGGTGTCCTTGCCGACCGTGCCGATGGCGTCGAGGCCGTGGCGGGTCTGGAAGCGGCGCACCGCTTCCCCGATCGCTTCGTCGTAGACGGCCGGCGGCGCCTGGGCCGCGGCGGCGGCGGCCTCCGCGGCGGCCTTGGCCTCGGCTTTCGCCTCGGCGCGGGCGCGCCGCTTGGCGAGCCAGCCGCGCGGCTCGGCGCCCGCGGGCTCCTCGGCGGCCGGCGCGGCGGCGGTCTCGCCCGGCAGGTCGCCGCTCGCGGCCAGGCGCTTGCGCAGCGCCGCCACCCGCTCGCCGGTCGCGCCCTGCTTGAGCGTCGGGCCGGGCGGCACCGCCGGCCAGCCGCCGGCGCCGGCGATGTCGCGGTAGAGGCCGAGCGCGGTGCGCAGCCGCCCGTACGCCTCGTGCGGCGGCGCCAGCGCCTCGAGCCCCGAGCCCAGCGCTTCCGGCTTCTCGATCATTGCCGCCAGCAGCTCGCCGAGGTTCGGCTCGCGCGGCTTGGTGTACCACTCGGCCTTGATCGAGCCCGGCTTGAACCGCCCGACGGCGAGGTGGTGGGCCAGCGTCATGAAGGCGTAGGTGAAGCGCAGGTCGGCGGCGACCAGCCGGCGCTGCACCGCCGGGTCCTCGAAGCTGGCGGGGTCCTGCAGCGTCGCGAGGTAGGCCGCGAGCTCCTCGCGCCGGTAGTGGGCGGGCTCGATCCCCTCGCGCGCCACGATCGGGATGGCGTCGAGGAGGCTCTGCGCCGCCGGCCGGGCGCCCGCGGCGTCGAACCAGGCCGGGTGCCAGAGCCGCTGGCGGTAGAAGCGGCGCATGTCGGCCCAGACGTGGCGGCGCTCCTCCTCCCCCTTGATCTCCGCCGGCACCGGCGCCTCCAGGGTGGTGCGGACCAGCTCGCCGACGGTGGCCGGGAGCGTGGCCTCCCCCTCGCCGCCGCGGGCACAGGCGGCGCAGAGGACGAACAGCAGGGCGATGCGCAGTTTCATGACGGGCTCCTGAGGCCGACGGCTTTGCGCATGTCGGCGGTGATGGATTGGCGTACCGAGAAGAACTCCTCCCAGGGGTCCGACGGCAGCGTGGCGAGCCGTGCGGGGACGGTGGCGACGGTGAAGTTGGCGCCGCGCAGCTCGGGGTCGGCCAGCTCCTCCCAGAAGAGGGGGGTGGAGACGGTCGCCCCGGGGCGCGCGCGGGTCGAGTAGGCGACGACGGCGGTGGCGCCGCGGCCGTTGCGCAGGTAGTCGAGCAGCACCTTCCCCTTGCGGCGGGCCTTGGGGATCATCGCGGTGTAGCGCTTGGGCTCCGCCGCCACGATCGACTCGGCCACCGCCTTCGAGAAGGCCTTGAAGTCGTCCCAGCCGGTGCGGCGGGCGACCGGCACGACGACGTGCAGCCCTTTGCCGCCGGTGGTCTTGAGGAAGCTGCGCAGCCCCAGCTCCTCGAGGCGCCCGCGCATCCGCAGCGCCGCTTCCGCCACCCGCTCCCAGGGCAGGCCCTCGTCCGGGTCGAGGTCGAAGACCATCATGTCCGGCTTCTCGAACTGGCCGCTGTGCGCCCCCCAGACGTGCAGCTCGAGGACGCCGAGCTGCACCAGCCAGACGACGCCGTGCAGGGAGCGCACGGCGCCGTAGGGCTGTTCTTGCGGCCCGTCGACGTACACCCGCTCGATCGAGTCGGGGAACTGGTCGTTGACGTGCTTCTGGTAGAAGCACTCCTTGGTCCGCCCTTCCGGGCAGCGCAGGAGGGTGAGCGGGCGGCCCTTGAGGTGGGGCAGGATCCAGTCGCCGATCCCCTCGTAGAAAAGCGCCAGGTCGCGCTTGGTCGTTCCCGACTCGGGGTAGAGGACCTTGTCCGGGTTGCTGAGCGTGACGCCGGCGATCTCGACGCCACGAGAACGCCCGGCACGTAGGCCGGGCGCTACGGGCTGCGGCGGCGGTTGCGGTAGCTCGCGCACGATCTCCTCCGGCTTCTTGTCCGCGCGCAAGCCGAGAAACGCGGGGTGCCGGAGCAGCCCCTCGTCGGTCCACTCGGCGAAGGCCACCTCGGCCACCAGCTTCGGGTCCACCCAGTGCGAGCGGCGGGCCTCGGCGCCGCGCGGCGGGTTGGCGAAGGCGGGGGTCTTGCGCCCGAGCTTGCCGAGGCGCTTGTGCAGCTCGCGCAGCGTCTTCTCGTCGAAGCCGGTGCCGACCTTGCCGGCGAAGACCAGGCCGCCGTGCTCCTGCCGCGCCGGCTCGCGCACGGCGAGGAGCAGCGCCCCGAAGCCCGTCCGCGAGCCTTCGGGGTCGGTGTAGCCGACGATGACGAACTCCTGCCGCGCCAGGCACTTGATCTTGAGCCAGTCGCGCCCGCGGCCCGAGCGGTAGGGGCGGTCGGCGCGCTTGGCGACGATGCCTTCGAGCTGGTGGCCGCAGGCGCTGCGGTAGAACTCCTCGCCGCGCCCCGCGACGTGGGCGGAGAAGCGGAGCGGCCCGCCGTCCTCGGCGGCGGCCAGCAGCTCCTCCAGCACCCGCTTGCGCTCGACCAGCGGCGCGCCGCGCAGGTCCCAGCCGTCGAGGTGGAGGAGGTCGAAGGCGAAGAAGACGAGGTCGCCGCCGCGCCGGTCCTTGATCGCGTTCTGGAGCGCCTGGAAGCTGGTCGTGCCGTCGGGCTGGAGCACCACGACCTCGCCGTCGAGGAACGCCTGGCGGACCGGCAGCGCGGCGGCGGCGCGCGCC
>DASWHY010000679.1:0-7799 GCA_036397955.1 Thermoanaerobaculia bacterium
GGCCGCGAGGACCGCGGAGTTCCGCCAGAAGCACGGGCGGAGGAGCGGCTGGATCGCGAGGTGGATCTGCGGCAGCAGGGTCCGCGTGGCGAGGAGCCAGCGCTCGCGCAGGAAGTGGGCCGCGGCGCGCGGGCGGGCGAGCACCCGCTCCGGTCCCGCGGGCCCGGAAGGCCGCAGCCGGTAGCGTCCGCGGAGCGCCGCCGCCCAGAGGCGCCAGCCGGAGAGCGGACGCCGGCCGCCGCCGCGCCGCCGCGCCGCCGTTCCCGCGCCTGCCTTCCTGCCTTGCCGCGTCATCCTCGCGTCTCCGTCTCAGTCGCCGTTGAGGCGCTGGTTGATGGCCGAGATCTCCTGCTCCCACCGCCGCCGCTCCGGGTGCTCCAGCTCGAGGATCCGCTCGAGCGGCCAGTGGAAGTGAAAAGCGACGAAGGCTACCTCCTCGTAGAGCGGTGCGAGGGGGTAGCCTAGGACCCCCCCGCGCCGTTCATCTCCACCTCGAAGTGCGTCTCGCACTTGGGGCAGACCGCCTCCAGCGACGGCCTGCCGTTGCGGTTGATCCGGTTGTAGAGCTCCTGCAGGTAGGCCAAGTCGGCCGCATACAGGCCCTCGACGACCTTGGGGTTGATCTGGGGCACCGCGCCCAGCCGCGTGACGACGCGCGAGAGCAGGATCAGGATGAGGTAGGCCTCGTTGCTCTGCACGCGCGGGTCCTTGAGCGGCAAGATCTCGTCGGCCGCGGTGGCCAGGCGCATGACCCCGTCGCGGTGGAGGTCGCCGGCGGCGTCGACGTAGCCGAGCGGCAGCGTGAACTCGTACTCGGTCTGCAGCATGGCGCGCCTCCTCGCCTCAGGCCCGCGCCAGGCCCTCGTGGGCCAGCTCGAGGGTCTCGATCGAGACGTCGTTGCCTTCGGCGTTGAAGCTCGGGCCGGTCCACTTGGCCGGCCAGGCGCGGACGAAGTTCCAGCGCGCCTTCTCCTGCCCCGCGCGGTCGAGCAGGACGACCGAGCCGTTCTTGCGTTTGGCCGCCGGATCGCCGGTCACCCACTGGCGGTGCCAGTCGTAGAGCTCGCGGTCGTCGGTGGTGCCCCACTTGAGGGTGATGTTCGAGTACTTGGTCATCGCCGGGAGCTTGCGCAGGGTGGTGTTCTCGCCCCCCTCGCGGTGCTCCACGACGTCGATCGAGGAGTCGAAGCCGCTGGCCTCCTGGAAGGCCGCGCGGGCGATGCCGTCGATCTCCACCAGGAAGTTGTAGTTGCCGTACGGGTCGACCACTTGCCCTGTAGGCATGTCGTTTCTCCTTTCTCTTCCTGCTCAGCTTTCGGTGACTTCCGCGCCGCCGTCCCACAGGCCGATGCGGACGATGATGAACTCCGCCGGCCGCACCGGGGCGACGGCGATCTCGATGTAGAGCCGGCCGAGGGCCCGCACCGACGGCGGGTTGAGTGCCTCGTCGATGCGCACGTAGAAGGCCTGCTCGGCCTTCTCGCCGAACAGCGCGCCGTCGCGCCAAACGCGGGTCAGGAACTCGCCGATGGTGCGCTTGAGCTTCTGCCAGAGAGCGAGGTTGTTGGGTTCGAAGACCGCGAAGCGGATGCCCTCCTCGACCGACTCCTCGATGTAGAGCAGCAGGCGGCGGACGTTGACGTAGACCCAGTCAGTGACGGTGGGGGCGACGATCGTGCGGGCGCCCCAGACGACGACCGTGCTGGAGCCCTGGAAGATGCGCAGCACGTTGATGCCCTTCAGGTTGAGCGGCCCCTGCTGTGCGTCGGTGAGCTTGCGCTCCAGGCCCAGCACGCCGCGCACGTCGGTGTTGGCCGGCGCCTTGTGCACGCCGCGCTCCTGGTCGGTGCGCGCGTAGACGCCGGCGAGGTGGCCCGAGGGCGGGATGAGCATGGTGTCGGGCGGCACCTTCTTGCTGAACGGGTCCCGCGCCACCAGCCACGGGTAGTAGAGGGCGCCGAAGCCCCGGGCCGAGTCGACCTTCTGCCGGTAGGCCTCAACGCCGGTAGGGGAGGGCTCGAGCCCGCGTGGTGCGTCGAGGATCGCGAAGCGCTCCTTGAGCTTCTCGCAGTGCCCGACCATCGCGTCGTGGATCGATTCGGCGACGACGTCGCTGTTGAAGGCCACGGCGTCCGGGATGCAGACGAGGTTGACTTCGTCCACGTTCTCGAGCGCGGCGAGCCCGTTCTCGAAGTCCGTCGGCGTGAGCGCGGTCGGGTCGTCGTCCTTGCCCTCGCTACCGGGAGGGATCGCCAGCACCTCCACCGTGGCCAGCAGGGCCGGGATGCCGGTCGTGGCGGGAGAGGTCGTCGGCGGCAGGATCTCGACCAGGGAGGAGTTGACTGCGGAGCGCACGTACTTCGGGTGCCGGGGGTCGAGGGAGAGGCCCTCGAACTTCTCGACGGCCCCGACCGGTGGCGTGACCTCGAGGGTGAAGTCCTGCGAGACGAGCTTCAGGGTGCCGATCGTGAAGCTCTTCGTGGGGGCGGCGGCGAAGCGCACGAAGTTCGCGGCATCGACGCTCTCGATCACCACGTCCTCGTCGATGGCGCCGGCCGGCGGCGGGGTGGCGTTGTCTCCCTTGAGCTTCACGACACTGCCTGGGGAGATGCCGGTCGTGCTCTTCAGGCGGACGGTCTTCTGCCCCGGGACGAGGTCGGCGATCTGGAGCTTGTCCACGCCGCCGCCGACCAGCGTCGCGATCGCACTGCCGAGCGTCAGCTCCTTGGTCGTGCTGTCGATCGCCTTGATCTCGGCGCGCGAGCCAGCGGCTCCCTGCTTCGCCACCACGTCGCCGACCCGGAACTTTTTCGGGTCGGCGACCTTGACCTTGAGGCCATCCGGGCTCACGCTCGCGACCGGGTCGTCGCCCGCGGCCGCCTCGACGCCGGTGGCGCCCGTGGCGCTGAAGGGCTTGACCTCGAGCTTGATCTGGTCGCCGGCCTTCCCCTCCTGCTTCGCGCGCACGCGAAAGGCGACGGCGGGGGTCGGGGCCTGGTCCCTGAGGTTCCAGACGGTGGCGTTGCCCGTCCCCACCCGCACGATGTAGGCATGGCGACCGCCGTTGAGGTAGAAGCCGCGCACGGCGTGCGCCATGTAGAACCGGCGCGGCGACACGATGTAGGGATCGAGGCCGTCCGGCGTCGTCGTCACGGCGTAGTGCTCCAGAAACTCGTCCCAACTGCTGATCCGCCGCGGCTCGCGGAGCGGTCCGCGCCTCGCCGGGCCGATGAACGCCGCCGTGCTCGTGCCGACGCCGGCGATGACTCCGGGGCCGGTCTGCTCCTCGATGTAGACGCCTGGTGTGTCGTAGGTGGGCATCAGGGATTCCTCCTGTCCGCTAGATCTCCACGTCGTATCCGCCGGCGGCGGACGGGACCTGGACGTTGTGTGTGGATTCGGCGAACCCCGGGGCGCGGACGCGCAGCACGTAGGGGCCCGCGGCGAGCTCGGCGAAGGTGAAGCGGCCGTCGGCCTTGGTCTCGGCGGTCTGCAGCGGCAGGCCGCCGGGGGTCTCCAGGCGCACCCAGGCGCCGGCCACCGGCTGCAGCGGCGCGCCGCTGCGCACGTGGCCGCCGATCTGGATCCAGACCTCGGCCGACTCGGCGCCGCCGCTCTGGCGGTACTCGGTGATGCGGGTGGTGACCATCGGGCCCGCGACCCGCCGCTCGTAGAGCAGCGGCAGGGTCACGGTGAGGTGGACGGCAGGCCTCCAGGGCAAGTCGAGCGTGCTCCAGAAGTCGGACATCTGGGGCCCGGCGTCGGCGGCCAGCAGCATGGTGGGCAGCTCGGCGTCGGCGATGGCGTCGGGGAAGCCGCCGGGCAGCGGCGCCGGCGCGTAGACCCGGCGCGGCACCAGGGGCTCCGCGTTCGACAGCACCGCCGCGACCTGGTAGAGCAGCGCATGCTCGTCGAGCGCCGGCTCGACCAGCGGCGACACCACGACCGGGCTCCAGGCGGTAATTAAGTAGTGGCAGTCGAGCCGCCGCGGCGCCGGCGTCTCGTGGACGCCGCCGTTGGCGTACTCCCGCACGCGCTCGTTGGAGCGCAGCTTGCGGTTCTCGGTCAGGGCGATCAGGTAGACGTTGAGCGCGTTGGCCACGAGGGAGCCGACGTGAGTGCGCCAGTCCTCGTCCGGCGGCTGGAACCCCACGTGGTCGCCGGCGATGGGGATGCGGTCCACGAAGAGGTGGCGCAGCAGGTTGTCGAGATCGGCGATCACGGCGCCACCTCCGCGCCCTCGGCGACGTTGATCGTCTTGCCCATCTTCTGGTACTCGCGGCGGGTGGCCCGCAGCAGGTGCCCCTGCCGCACCCGGTCGCGCTCGGCCGCGGCGAGGAAGGCGGCGGCGAGGACGATGTTCTTGATGTTGCCGCCGGCCAGCCGGTACTCGCGGGCGAGGGCGGCGAAGTCGACGTCGTCGCCGAGCGGGGCCTCGGCCGGCCAGGCGCTGGCCCAGATCAGCTGCCGGCTTCCCTCGTCGGGGAACGGGAAGTGGACGGTGAAGCCGAGGCGGCGCAGGAAGGCCGAGTCGAGGTGCTGGCGGAGGTTGGAGGCGAGGATGGCGATCCCCTCGTACTCCTCCATCTTCTGCAGCAGGTAGCTGACCTCGACGTTGGCGTAGCGGTCGTGCGAGTCCCGCACCTCCGAGCGCTTGCCGAACAGCGCGTCGGCCTCGTCGAAGAGGAGGATGGCGTTCGAGCTCTCGGCGGCGGCGAAGACGTGGTCGAGGTTCTTTTCGGTCTCGCCGATGTACTTGCTGACGACCTGCGAGAGGTCGATCTTGTAGAGGTCGAGGTCGAGCTCGCGGGCGATCACCTCGGCGGCCATCGTCTTGCCGGTCCCCGGCTGGCCAGAGAAGAGGACGTTGAGCCCCTTGCCGAGCGACAGGCGCTTGCCGAAGCCCCAGTCGCCGAAGACGACGTGGCGGTGGCGGGCCCGGTCGCAGA
This sequence comes from Thermoanaerobaculia bacterium, assembly GCA_036397955.1. GTDB lineage: Bacteria > Acidobacteriota > Thermoanaerobaculia > Multivoradales > UBA5704 > DASUNQ01. The sequence goes on from DASWHY010000679.1 coordinate 4,950, forward strand.
TCTCGCGCAGCTGCTCGACCTGGTCGGGCGGCAGCACGATGTCGTCCCAGCCGTAGCGCGGCTCGACCTTGCGGGCGACCTTGGCGAGCTTGAGCCCGGCCTGGGCGCGGCAGGCGGCGGCCAGGTCGCCCTCGGCGATCGCGCCTTCCTCCGGCGAGCGCCAGCGCGCGAGGTTGCCGGCGAGCGCCACAGCGTCGCGGACCTGACCCGGGGTCAACCGGAAGCGGCTGGCCAGCGCGCCGGCATCGACGGCATCGGCGAGCGCCGTGCCGCGCAGCCGTTCCTCCCACAGCTCGAGCGCCGCGGCGCCCTCGGGCGGCGCCAGCTCGAGGTCGAGGAAGCCCGGCAGCGGGAACTTCCCCGCCGGGCTCCAGGGGCGCTCGCCGAGCAGGAAGGTGAGGCGCGAGAAGGCCCCGACCGCCTCGAACAGCGCGCGCTGCCGGTCTCGGTGCTGCGCCGGGCCGGCCTCGTCGGCGAACAGCGCGTCGCAGCCGCGCAGGCAGAGCGCGGCGGGCTGCAGCACCGCCTCGCGTGCCAGCAGCCAGACGGTCTCCTCGAAGGGGCGCGGGTCGGCGAGGAGCTTCTCGAGATCGCCGGCGACCAGCGGCAGACCGAGGTCGGAACAGACGGCGCGGGCGAGCGCTTGCTTCTCGGCGCCGTAGGGGCCGTGGAGGTAGAGCACGAGCCCGCCGGGCTCGGGCCGGCCCAGGACTTGGCGGACGGTGTCTGCGAGGCGCCGGCGCACCTCTTCGCAGACCAACCGCGACTCGTCCTCCGCGGCGGGGAGCGCCAGCTCGGCGACCTCCTGGACCGCCGGCGCGATCGAGCCCGAGCCGAGAAGGAAGCCGGCGACACGGTCGTCCAGCTTCAGGGGGCGCGAGAGCAGCGGCGAGAAGGCGCCGTTCTCGATCTGGACCAGGCGCCCTCTGAGCAGCGTGGCCAGCGGCTCGAAGGCGGCGCGGGCCGCGTGCGCCTCCGCAGGCGCGCCGCAGAGCAGCTCGAGGACGAGGCCGACCGTGGGCCGCCGGCGGGTGACGTCGTCCTGGAGGTAGGCGTAGAGCTTCTCGTACTTGCGGTCGACCTCCGGCGCCAGGCAGATCAGCACGCAGCGCTCTTCGAACGGGCTGAGATGGAAGATCCGCGCGAGCTGGGGGAGGGTGAGCACCGTCCCGCGCCGGGAGGCGGCGTCGCGCCGGCGGGCGATCGAGAGCGCCAGCCCATCGAGCGCGGTCCCCACCTCGGGGCGGAGCTCGGCGCTGCGGACCCCCGCGCGCGCGCCGGGCGGCGGCGCGGCGGCGGCGAGTAGACGGAGGATCTCCTGCTCGGAGATTACGAGGCCCTTGAAGGCTTCGAGCGGGTCGTCGTCCGCCGCGCCGCGCCGCTCGAGGAGTCGCAGGTGGAGGAGGTGGTCGAGCCAGCGCAACTCGTCCGCGAGGTGCTCCCAGCTCGAGGCGTAAGCGGGCGCGGCGCTCTCGGCGGCCGTGACCGGGGCGATCACGACGCCCGCTCTCTGCGCAGCGCGGCGACGTCGGCGGTGCGGGCCGGGTTCAGGCGGTAGCGGGTGGGGGAGCCGGTGGTCCGCGAAGCGACCAGCCACCCGGCCGCGGCAAGACCGGCCAGCGCCCGCTCGACGCGCGCCGTCTGATCGCGGATCTCCCGGTCCAGCAGCCACCACTCGGCGATGCCCTCCACGGTGTCATTCGCCTCCGGGTTGTCGGCCAAGTACGACAGGATGCGCCGCGAGAGCTGATCCATGGCGGAGGCGGAGACCGTCGACCGGGGCCCCCCGGTGCAACCGAGGTGCCACGCCCAAATCATTGGAAAAAGGGGCGCTTCGGGGCCCGCGGTAGGACGCTTTCATCCTCGTCCGCCACGGCCCGAGGGCCGCCGCCCGCCGGCGCCACACCGGGGTTGCCGAGCTCTCGCGGGGCTAGGAGCTTTTCGTCCTAGCCGCGCGGGCGTTCGTCCAGGTGGACGGGGGCGCGGAAGGTGCGGGCGTCGATGCCGTGCTTGCGGATCAGCTCCCAAAAGGCGCGCCGGTTCTTCTCGGCGGCGCGGGCGGCGCGGCTGATGTTGCCTTGATGCAGCTGAAGGAGCTCGCGGATGTACGATGCCTCGAAGCGGGCGACGGCACGGGCCTTGGCCTGCTGAAAGTTCTCGCCGGCGCCCTCCCTCCCGCTCCGCCCTCCGGCGCGCGACAGCACGACATGTTGCGAGCGGACCAGCGCCGCGTCCTGGGAAAGGACGAGGGCGCCCTCGATCACGTGCTCCAACTCGCGGACGTTGCCGGGCCAATCATGGTCGAGCAGGAGCTGGAGCGCGCGGGGTGAGAGCTTCGGCGGCGGGTGCTCGCGCCCGCCGGCATACTTGCGCAGGAAGTGGCGGGCGAGGCCGGGAATGTCCTCGCGCCGCTCGCGCAGCGCCGGCAGGTGGAGGGGGATGACGTTGAGGCGGTAGTAGAGGTCCTGGCGTATGCGCCCTTCCCGCAAGGCGCTCTCGACGTCGCCGTTGGCGGCCGCGAGGACGCGCACGTCGGCCCGCTGCGCGCGCGATGCACCGAGCGGCCGGAACTCCTTCTCCTGAAGGAAGCGCAGCAGCTTGACCTGCGCCAGCGGCGTGAGGCTGTCGAGCTCGTCGAGAAGGAGAGTGCCCCCCTCCGCTTCGTGCACCACGCCATGCTGCGGCGTCGAGGCGCCGGTGTAGGCGGAGCGCTCGTGCCCGAACAGCTCGTTCTCGACCAGCTCGACGGGGATGGCGCCGCAGTTGACGGCGATGAACGGCTTCTGGGCGCGGGGGCTGAGGTAGTGGATGGCACGGGCCACCAGCTCCTTGCCGGTCCCGGTCTCGCCG
>DASWHY010000680.1:0-14075 GCA_036397955.1 Thermoanaerobaculia bacterium
CGGCGCGGGGCTCCCCTCGGCCTGGCGCTCGAGCCAGGCGGCGGCGCGGAAGGCGCCGTCGACGAGGAGGTGGGAGCTGGCGCCCGCCCAATCCACGAACCGTTCTTTGTTGACCAGGGCGGCGCGCGCGCCGCGCCGCAAGTGCAGCTCGCAGACCTCCTCGAGGTAGCGGCCGACGTTGAACTCCGGCGCGAAGCGGGTGATCAGGCCGTCGATGGCGATCGCCGAGCGGATGTACTTGACGACGTCGCGCTCGGGCCAGATGCCGGTCGCGTGCGACAGCCGCAGCATGTCGAGCATCACCAGGGTGAAATTCTTGCGCAGCCGGCGCTGGCGCCCGCGGCGCTCGTACCAGACCTCCGCCAGCGCCTCGAGCCCGCCGCGAAAGGCGGCGACGTCCGCCCCCTCGTCCATGGTCGAGACCTTGAGGAAGGCGGCCGACATGCCGTCGAGATCGGCGCGGGTGTACGCCAGGGTCAGGGCGATGAGGTGGCGACGGGAGTAGTGGCTGAGCACGCCGGTGATGCCGAAGTCGACGTAGCCGACGACATTGCCCGGCAGGATCATCAGGTTCGCCGGGTGGAGGTCGGCGTGGAAGATGCCGTGGCGGAAGGCGTCGCCCAGGAAGTTGTCGATCATGTGGCGGCCGAACTGGTCGGGCTCGAAGCCGGCGGCGGCAAGCCGTCGCGGCAGCAGCTCCTCGCCGCTCTCCAGCGCCCGCAAGTAGTCGAGCACGGTGACCCCGTCGAGGAACTCGACCGTCAGCACCCGCGGCGTGGTCAGCTCGGCGATCACTTCCGGCACCCGCTCGTGCGGGTTGTGCTCGGCATTGGCCCGCAGCCGCTCCATGTAGCGCGCTTCGTTGCGGTAGTCGAGCTCCTCGCGCGTCCAGGCCACGAACTCGCTCGCCGGCACGACGATCCAGGCGAGGCGGCGGATGCGGAAGCGGCGGATCGCCGCCACCACCGCGCTCATCAGCCGGATGTCCCCGGCGAACGTGGTCTCGACCACCGGCCGCTGCACCTTCACCGCCAGCTTGCGGCCGCCGCGCCAGGCGACGTGCACCTGGCCGATCGAGGCGGTGGCCAAGGGCTGCCGCTCGAAGACGTCGAAGAGCTCGTCGGGGCCGCGCCCCAGCTCGGCGCGCACCACCGCCTCGACCTCCTCGTACGGGAAGGGCGCCACCCGGTCGAGCAGGTCGAAGAGGGCGTTGCAGTACTCCAGCGACAGGATGTCCGGCTGCAGCGCCAGCATCTGGCCGAACTTGATGAAGGTGCCGCCGAGGTCCTCGAGCAGAGCGGCGAAGCGCTGCGGGCCGGGGAGGTCCCCCGGCGGCAGCCGCCGGGCGAGCGCCGGCCAGCGCGCCAGCCGCGGGCCGAGCGCGTGCGCCACCCCGTGCGCCAGCAGCACGCGCAGGATGTGCCTGAGGCGGCGGAGGTTGGCGGCGGCGCTCTTCACGGCCGCGCCCCTCCCGGCGCCGAGGCTGTCTCGGGAACCGGCCCCTCCTCGGCGTCGAAGATCGAGCCCCAAAAGAGGTGCTTGCGCCGCCGCAGCATGTCGGCGATCGCCTCCTCCAGCCGGCCACGCACCTCCTGGATGATCGCCTGCACGACGGCCGGGTCCTCCGCCGCCTCGGGCGGGTAGCGGCCGGCGACGTGCAGCGGCTCGAGGAAGCGGGTGTGCCACTTCGACGGCAGGGGCAGGCCGGGGAAAGGGAAGTTGGGGCCGAGCGGGAAGTACGGCCACTCGAGCAGGCGGCGCACCCAGGCGCCCTCGAGGCGCCCGAGGATGGGGTAGATCTCGGCGCTGCCGACGGTGACGAAGGGGACGATCGGCGCGCCGTGCCGCAGCGCCATCTTCACGTACTCGTCGCGCCCGAACTTGCCCAGCCGGTAGGCGCGGCGGTACGGCGTGAAGGCGCCGTGGATGCCCTCCGGGAACATCCCCAGCAGCTCGCCGCGCTCGAGCACCCAATCGCCGTTCTCCTGGCAGGCCAGGATGCCGCCGAGCTTGGTCATGTAGTTGGAGAGGAACGGCTGCTTGACCAGGCAGGGGTGGACGAGGAAGCGGATGATCCGCCCGGTCCCCCGCGCCACCGTGTGCAGCGCCATGACGCCGTCCCAGGGCATGAAGCCACGGTGGACGCCGGTCAGCACCGCCGCCCCGCGCCGCGGCACGTGCTCGAGCCCGCGCACCTCGATGCGCCAGTAGGCGCGGTGGAGGAAGCGGAAGAGGGTGCGGCCGTAGGCCGCGATGTACCGCTCGTCCATGCCGTAGTCGTCGAAGACCGGCGCCTCGGCCGGGTCGCGGCCGGCGGCGGCGAGGAGCGCCTCGGCGCTCGAGCGCACCGGCGCCCAGCCGAGGGCGCGCAGCCGGCGGTCGCCGACCGTCCAGGGGTGACGCAGGTAGGCCAGCTCGGCGCCGCCGGCGCGCCCGAAAAGGCGGAGCAGCGGGCCGGGGAGCGGCAGGGCGCGGGCGCCGGCCAGGCGGAGGGCGTCGCGCACCGGCACGACGCCGCGCGGCGCGACGTGGAAGACGCCGTCCGCGTCGCGGTCGAGGACGCAGCCGACCGCGGCGGCCAGGTCCTCGGGCGCCAGGAGCTGGAGCGAAGGGCCCCAGCCGGCCAGCGGAAAGGCGCGGCGCCGCAGCAGGAAGCGGCCGAGCGGATCGCCGCCGTCGCGCGCCACCACCGTCGCCGGGCGGAGCACCGCGAGCCGCCCGCCCCAGCCGGCGGCGGCCGCCGCGGCCATCGCTTCGAGCTCCAGCCAGCGGCGGGCGATCGGGTTGCGGCCGCGCGGGCGCGTCTCCTCGCCGACGTGGCCCGCGTGCTCGTGCACGGGGTCGTGGACCTGGGCGCTCGACAGCAGCACCAGCCGCCGCGGCCGGGCCGCGGCGAGAGCGTTGAAAAAGCCCGCCGCCGCCTCCAGGTCGGGCCCGCGGCCGGGGAGGGCCCGCGGCCGAAAGACCACGGTCTCGGTCCCGGCGTCGAGCCGCGCCGCCGCCGCCGGGTCGTCGCCAAGGAGCACCAGTGCGTCCGCGGCGGCGTCGCCGCCGCGCAGCCGTTCGGCGAGCGCGGCGCTGACGCCGTCCGGCGGCCCGACGAAGGCGACTCTGGCCATGCTCCTTCGCGCTCCTCGCTATCCCGCCCGCGCCCACCCCGCCGGGCCGGCGCGGCTCGGCACCAGGGACGGCTCCAGCGCCGTCCCGAACGGCTCGTCGAGCGCGGCGTCGCGTCCCTCCAGGATGCGGCGGGCGACCTGCTGCGCCGAGACCATGACCGGCGTGATCCCGCCCCCCGGCTGCACCCAGTGGCCGACGAGGTAGAGGTTGCGCACCGGGCTCTCGGTCCCCGGCCGCTCCGGCCCGAGCTGGTCGGGCGACATCTCCCAGCCCAGCATCGCTCCCTGATGGTTGAGGGTGAAGCGCCAGGAGGTCTGCGCCGTGGCGCTGCTGCTGACCACGACGTGCTCGCCGATCCCGGGGAGCACCTTCTCGAGATTGGTGAAGACGTACTCCTCGAGCCGCCGCTTGTGCGCCGGCCAGTCGGCGATCCCGTCGTAGTCGAGGTCGAGCACTTTCTGGACGATCAGCACCTTCCCCCCCTCCGGCGCCATCGCCGGCTCGAAGAGGGTGGGCGAGAAGAGCTTGAAGCGCAGCGCGTTGCGCCCCATCCGCCGCGGGTCCCAGTCGTCCCAGTAGTAGCCCTGCGCCGTTCTCAGCACTTCGTCGGGCACGTCGCGCAGCCCGAGGTGGGTAAGCCAGCAGGGGAAGGTGCAGCGCAGGCTGCGCAGCGCCGCGAGGTGGCCGTCGGGCAGGTGCTCCTCCCCCACCAGCTCCTCGTAGGTGAGCAGGAGGTCGGCGTTCGAGACCACGACGTCGCTGCGCACCTCGGCGGGCCCCCGCCACGGGCCGCGCAGCGTCTCCAGCTCCACTCCGCGCGCCGTGCCGCGCTCGACCAGGATGCGCCGCGCCGCGGTGCTCATCAGCACGTGCCCGCCCTGCTCCTCCAGGCGCAGCGCCAGCTCGTCGGCGAAGGCCTGCGAGCCCCCCCGCGGGTAGTAGTTGCCGAGGAAGTAGGAGAGCCGCAGCATCGAGTCGAAGACGAAGGAGGTACGGTCGGGGGGCGAGCCCCAGTGCGGCGCGTCGGCGGTCAGCAGGAGCTTGAGCTTCGGGTCGCGGAACCACTCGTCGAGCGCGTCCATCACGGTGACTTCGCGCAGCGGCTGGAGCTTCTCGACGCGTGCCGCCGGCAGGCCGCGGAAGTAGTGGAGGAGGCCGGCGAAGTAGGCCTTGCGCACCGTGCCGAAGAAGCCTTCGAGGGCCGCGTTCTCGTGCGGGAACTCGGCCTTGAGAGCGTCGAGATAAGTCTCGAAGTCGGCCGCGACGGCGAAGCGCGTGCCGTCGGGGAAGTGGAAGACGTCAACCGGGTCCATCTTGACCCAGCCGTTGGTGACGCCCAGCTCGGCGAGGATGCGCCCCGGCAGGGTCTCGGGGTTGCCGAGCAGCGGGTAGAAGTGGGTGGCGGCGTCGAAGGTGTAGCCGCCGCGGCGGAAGGTGCTGCAGAAGCCCCCGGCCATGTAGTGCTGCTCGACGAGCAGCACCTTCATGCCGCCGCGCGCCAGCAGGTTGGCGGTGATCAGGCCGCCGATGCCGGAGCCGATGACCACCGCGTCGTAGCGCGGGTCGGGCGGGCGGCGCAGGCCGCGGAAAGGTCGCTTCATGACGTTTCCGGCGCCGGCGCGGGCTTCAGGTCCGCCTCTGGCCGATTCCGCCCATAGGTCTCGTGCGCGTTCACGAACTCCCCCGACGCCAGGGCGGCCCCCATCGACAGCTCGCCGGCGAGCAGCGTCGCGGCGGCGACCTCCGCCAGCTTGCGCGCCCCGCCGGCGCCGGCGCAGCCCAGCAGCTCCAGGCACTCGTGCGCCGTCCCCAGGGCGGTGCCGCCGCCCACCGTCGCCACGGTGAGCGACGGCAGGGTGACGCTGGCATAGAGGTCTCCTCCTGCGAGCTCCTCGAACTGTGTCATGCCGACGGCCGAGTTGGCCAAGTTCGCCACGTCCTGGCCGCAGGCGATGAAGAGCGCCGCCAAGCCGTTGGCGTAGTGGCCGTTGTAGCCGATCGCACCCGCCTGGATCTTGCCCGTCACGGTGTGCCGCCAGAGCTCCGCCAGGTCGCCGGCCGAGACGTGCAGGTAGGTCTGCAACAGGCGCGCCGGCAGGCGCGCGCCGGCCACCACGCGCTTCCCCTTGCCGCCGGCCAGCAGCCCGCCCCCGGCCTGCTTCTCGCCGTCGAGGCCGCTGAAGATCGAGTAGCCGCGGGCGCGGCCGTGGGCGATGATCCAGCGGCAGGCGGCGTCGGTGGCGCGCACGATCATGTTCATGCCGTGCGCGTCGCCGGTCGAGTAGCAGAAGTTGACCATCACCTCGCGCCCCACCGCCCGCGGCTCCAGCCGCAGCAGCCGGCCGTGGCGGGTGGTGGCCTCGGCGGCGGCGCGGATCTCGGCGAAGTCGGCCGCCAGCTCGTCGACGAAGCGGTAGGCCTCCTCGACGCTGTCGAGGAAAAAGGCGGGGGCGACGCGGTTTTCGTCCAGGTAGAGGTGGACGGCGGCGCCGCCGGCCCGCGTCAGGGTGACCATGCCGCGCTCGTAGGAGCGCACCAGCGCCCCCTCGTTGGTCGCCAGCGGCACGTAGAAGAGCCCCCGGGCGTGCTCGCCGTGGACGAGCAGCGGCCCGGCCAGGCCGAGCGGCACCTGCGCCACGCCGATCGGGTTCTCCACCTTGCCGCGCATCGCCGGGGTGGGCAGCGGCGCCGCGCCGACGTGCCGCAACACCACGCCGGCGCGTTCCTCGATCCAGCGCCGCCGCGCCGCGACCTGCGCGTCGCCGTACCCCTGCTCCTCGAAGCGCGGCACCAGGTCGGCCGAGCGCATCGCCGACGGGAACGCGGTGACCGTCGTCCGCGCCACGCTCAGCCCTCCGCCCCGCCGAAGAGAACGGCGCAGCAATGCCCGTCCCAGCCGCGCGCGTGCGCCCGCCGCGTTGTCCCATTCACAGCTCGCAGCTCCGGAAGATCACCGACGCGTTGTTTCCCCCAAAGGCGTACGCATTGTTCATCGTGACCTTCACGTCCAGCTCCCGCGCCGCATTCGGAACGACATCCAGATCACATTCCGGGTCCGGCTCCTCGTAGTTCATCGTCGGCGGCACTCGGCCCGTCGCGATCGCCAGGGCGCACACCACCGACTCGATCGCCGACGCCGCGCCCATCGTGTGGCCCAGCATCGACTTCACCGAGCTCATCGGCGGCACGCCCCCGTCGCCAAACACCCGCTTGACCGCGATCGTCTCCAACCGGTCGTTCGTCGGCGTCCCCGTGCCGTGGGCGCTGATGTAGCTCACCTCGCCCGGCGCCACGCCCGCGTCCGCCAGCGCCCGCTCCATCGCCCGCGCCGCCCCGTCCCCCTCCGGGTGCGCCGCCGTCATGTGGTGCGCGTCGCACGACAGACCGTACCCGGCCACCTCGGCGTAGATCCGCGCTCCCCGCGCCACCGCCCGCTCCAGGGGCTCCAGCACCAGGACGGCCGCCCCTTCGCCGGGGATCATCCCTTTCCGGTTCCGGTCGAACGGCCGGCAGAGGTCCGGGGCGATCGCCCCGAGACGGGAAAAGCCCGTGTAGGTGATGCGCGAGAAGGCGTCCGCGCCGCCGGCCAGCATCAGGTCCGCGCGCCCGGCCCGCAGCACGTCGAGCGCGTGCGCCACCGCGTAGTTGCCCGCCGCGCAGGCCGCCGGAATCATCGTGTTGACTCCGCCGAACCCCAGCTCCCGCGCCACGTGCGCCGCGATCATGTGGCAGGGGTAGAGGCCCATGAACTCCGGACCCACCTGGTCCAGCTCGCCCGCCAGATAGCGGTCGTCGAAGCGCTCCACCTCCACCGGCTCGCCCGAGGTCGTCCCCATCGAGACGCCGGCGCGCTCCGGCTCCACCGCCTCGGCCTCGAGACCGGCGTCGGCCAGCGCCATCCGCGCCGCCGCCACCGCGAGCTGCGAGGCTCGCCCCAGCGCCGCGTGGTCGAGCGTGCGGACCCACGCCGCCGGCTCGAAGCCGCGCACCTCGGCCCCGAGGTGGACGTTGAACCGGCCGGTGTCGAAGCTTTCCACCGGCGAGAAGCCGCTGCGCCCCGCCAGCAGCCCCGACCACAGCTCCTCCACCCCCGTGCCGACCGGCGTCACCGCCCCCAGGCCGGTGACGACCACGCGTCCTCTCATCCCTCCACCGCCTGGGCCTTCCGCGCCAGCTCGCCCAGCCGCTCCTGGACGAGGGCGACCATCGCCGGCAGGTTGTCGATCTCCTTGTAGCGGTCGTCCGCGAGCCCGAGCTGGAAGTTGTAATCGACGTCCACCCCGATCTCCAGCAGCGACAGCGAGTCGAGGTTGAGGTCGTCGCGGAGCGTCGCCTCGTCGGGGATGCGCGCCGGGTCGAGGCCGGCGACGTGGGCGATGATCTCCTTCAGCCGGGTGCGGATCGCGTCTGCATCGTTCATGCGCCCTCCCCGGCCTCCGCGCGTCAACGCGATGGCCGCACGGCCCATCTTGGGAATGAAATTTATAACATAAGGCCCAAGATGTTACCAGCGGTTTTCGAGGGAAAGTCGGGAGCGCCGACTCCCATAATCCCTATGTGCGCAGCGGCGCGAACATGGCGTGGAAGCCGGGGGTGACCGGAGCGGCCAGCGGCAGGACGGCGCGCGGCCCGGCGGCGAGGTCGAAGGCGTCGAAGACCAGCCAGGAGCTGGCGCGCCGCTCGGCGTCGAAGAGGTGGCAGACGGCAACGCCGCGGAGTGATCCGTCGTGCAGATTTTCCGGTGCGAGCACCACGACCGGCTCGCTCGCCAGGTACCGTCCCGGCGGCGGCTGCCAGACGTCCTGTGTCTCCGGGTCCGCCCACGAGAGGCGCACGAGCTGGTCGAAGAACTTGCGCCCCGGCCGGCCGGTGGCGGCGATGCCGAGGAGCCAGAGGTCGTCGCAGGGGCGCTCCGCGAGGCGGAGGTCGATCGACGGGAAGTCCGGCGCGTTGCCGTAGGGCAGCTCGCGCCGCTCGACCAGCGCGCCGGCCTCCAGGTCCACCACCAGCCGCACCGGCCACCCCGCCGCCACGTCGCGAAAGAGGTCGGGGACCGGCGCGTACTGGTCGTAGACCGGCCGCTCCAGCTCCAGGAGGTCGACTACCAGCCGTCCCTGCGCGTCCTCGAAGGCGTTCGCCGTGTGCAGGCAGTAGCGGCCGCCGAGCGGCAGCTCGGCCACCGCCTCCAGCGTGTCGCGCGCGACGATCAGCAGCCGGCTGCCCAGCTCCGGCCGCCAGTCGAGCGCCGCCAGCAGCGGGGCGCCGCCGGCGAGCGCGGCCATGTCGAGCAGGTAGGGGGAGAGGTAGAAGACGGCGTGCCGCGGCGCCAGGGCGAAGTCGTGAAGCGAGCAGGGGTACGGCAGCGGCAGCCGCTTGCGCGCCGCCAGCTTGCCGCCGGCGGTGCAGCGGTAGACGTTGAGCGCCGGCTGGGCGCTGGCGAAGGAGACGCCGAAGTTCCACAGCTCGCCGCTCGCCGGGTCGAGCTTGGGGTGCGCCGAGAAGGGAGCGATCGGTCCGAGGCCGCCGCCGAAGGTGTAGGGGCCGCGGGTCGCCAGCGTCTCCGGGTCGATCTCCCAGGGCAGCCCCTGCTCACCGCAGGCGAGGAGGGTGCCGGCGTAGGGCAGCACGCTGACGTTGACCGGCGACTCCAGCGCGATGCCGCGCAGCAGCCGGTCGCCGGGGAAGGCCGTGCCGAAGGCGCGGAAGAGCGCCCGCCCGGCCTCCTCCTCGGCCGTCCACTTGACGCTGCGCACGAACCGGCAGGTGAAGCGGGCGCCGTCCTCATCGCAGCGCAATGCCTCGATCAGCCCGTCGCCGTCCAGCCAGTGGCGGTAGCGCAGGCCGCCGCGCTCGAACCGCCCGGGGCCGTTGACGTAGAGCGTGCCGCGCAGCCAGGCCGGCAGCTCGCCGGCGACCGCGACCGCCTCGCTCCGCTCCTCCGGCAGGAAGTCGAAGGCGCGCTCGAGGTGGGGCGCGAAGTCCGCGCCGCCCGACGCCCGCGCCGGCTCGCTCATCGCCCTCCCGCCGCGGCCTCCACCGCCTCCTCCGGCGCCAGGTCCACGACCTCGTCGGCGGGCCGCCGGAAGCGCGCCATGCAGGCGGGCTCGATCCGCCAGGGGGACTCGGCCGCCGGCAGGTCCGCGCAGGCTTGCCAGCGCGCCGCCATCTCCGCCGGGTCGAAGACCAGCTTCCAGGGGTCGAGGCCGCGCACGAACTCGGCGCTCCCGACGACCCGCGGCTCGTCGAGGACGACCGCGGCGACGTGGGCGGCGATCCAGCGCGCCAGCTCCTCCAGGTTGCCGCTCTGCTCGTCGAGCACCCGCCGCGCCTCGCCGCTGCCGGCACCCTGCTGGTAGAAGCAGTCGGCGGCGGCGCGGAGCTGCCAGGCCTCGGTGAAGTCGAAGTACACCGGACCCTGCGGCGGCAGCATGCCGCGCTCCTTCTTCCAGTTGTAGAAGCCCATCAGGAAGGTGTGGATGCCGTGGTTCATCGGCCCGAGCTGGGCGAAGCGCCGGAGGTAGCCGGGGAGGAAGGTCTGGTCGGTGAAGAGGTCGTTGATGAAGGGGAAGACGAAGTAGGCGAAGTAGACGGTCAGCTCCCAGATGTAGCGGAGGGTGTAGGCCTCCTGGTCGCCGAGCAGGTCCTGCGACACCGCGTAGCTCGGCACGTAGGCCTCGTAGACCGCGCGCGCCAGGCTCTCGTAGAGCCGCACCTTGCGCTCCAGCTCCTCGCCGTCCTCGGTGAGGATGGCGTCTGTGGCGAGCGTGTTGTAGATCGAGATCAGGTCGCCGCCGGGGCTGTAGAGCGGATCGGTGAAGCGGCACGCCTCGCCGGTCATCGACCAGCGCGCGGCGGAGAAGGTCTGGCCGCAGTCGTGGGCGAAGTCGGCGAGCCCGGAGTGGTGGATCACCTTCCGCTGCGGCAGGTCGCGGGCGAACATCGGCAGGTTGCGGCAGACCCAGTCGATCAGCTTGGCGGCGGTGTTGACCTCTTTCCAGGGCACGCGCTCGACGTCGAAGACCAGCCCCAGGCTGGTCTTGCCGTGCAGCGGGATCTCCCAGAACCAGTACCCCTCGCCGCAGAAGTGGTTGGTGGCGAGGAACGTGGGGACGTGGCCCAAATGGTGGCGGTCCTTGCGCTTGCGGATGCCCGGCGCGTCGAGGTGGGTCAGCTTCTCCGGGTCGAGCAGCCCCTCGACCCAGAGGAACGAGGAGGCGTGACGGATCGGGCTCTTGCGCGCCAGCCCACGGCGCTTGGCGAGCAGGCGCCCGCGGCCGGAGGTGTCGGCCACCCAGCGGGCGCGGCCGGCGATCGACCCGTCCGGGGTGACGGCGCGGAAGCCGTGCAGGCCGACCTCCGCCAGCTCCAGCTCGATCGAGGTGGCCTCGGTCACCAGCCGGAAGCTCGGGTGCTCGCGGTTGACCCGCAGCACCTCCTCCTCGAAGGCGTTGCGGTCGAGCTGGTAGGTGACGATGTTCGAGAGGTTGCGGATGTAGGACTGGCTGTGCCCCTCCCAACAGTCCGTGCCGCCGGGGGGCTGCCAGTAGAAGCGCAGGTTGTACTTCATGTAGTGGTGGCGGAGGAGGTGCTCCTCGAGCTCCAGCACGCGCGCGTAGTAGTAGCCGGAGACCTGCACCGTGGCCTCCCCCACCTTCTGCTCCAGCGGCGGCACGACCGCCCGGCGGTCGAGCATCAGGATGCGCATCTCGGGCCGCTTCAAGAGGAGCTGCCGCGCCAGCGTCAGGCCGGCGAGGCCGGCGCCGACCATCAGGACGTCGTAGTCCTCACCCTGGGATTGCTGCTGCGTCTCGTCCATCGCTGCCTCCGTCCGGCCGCGGCGGGCGCGGGCGACCTCATTCATCATAGTGCGCCTTCGCAAGGGCTACAGGGACGGCTTCGGACCGCTTTCCGCCGCCGCCTCCGGCCGGTTCCGGCCGTACTCCTCGTGCGCGTCGACGAACTCCCCGGCGGCCAGCGCCGCGCCGAGCGACAGCTCGCCGGCCAGCAGGGCCGCGGCCGCGATCTCGGCCAGCTGGCGCGCGCCGCCGTCGCCGGCGCAGCCCAGCAGCTCCAGGCACTCGCGGGCCGTGCCGTCGCCGGTGCCGCCGCCGACGGTGGCGACGGTGAGCGCCGGCAGCGTGACGCTGGCGTAGAGGTCCCCCGTCTCCGTCAGCTCGAGCTGGGTCATGCCGACCGCGGCGTTGGCGAGGTTCGCCACGTCCTGGCCGCAGGCGATGAAGAGCGCCGCCAGGCCGTTGGCGAAGTGGCCGTTGTAGCCGAGCACGCCGGCCTGCACGTTGCCGGCGACCGTCGTGCGCCAGAGGTGCGCGAGCTGCTGCGGCTCGACGTTCAAGTAGGCGCGCACGAGCCCGGCCGGCAGGCGCGCCCCAGCCACTACCGTCTTCCCCTTGCCGCCGGCGAAGAGCGAGCCGCTGGCGTGCTTCTCCGACTCCATGCCGCTGAACAGCAGGTAGTCGCGCGCCAGCCCCTTGGCGACGATCCAGCGGCAGGCGCGGTCGGCGGCCTTGGCGATCATGTTCATGCCGTGCGCGTCGCCGGTCGTGAAGCAGAAGTGCACCATCACCTCGCGCCCGACGGCCCGCGGCTCGAGGCGCAGCAGGCGCCCGTGGCGGGTCGTCGCCTCGGCCTCGGCGCGGATCTCGGGCAGCAGCTCCTGGAGGCGGACGCAGAGGTCGGCGGCCTGCCCCACGTCGTCGAGGAAGAAGACGGGCGAGATGCGGTTCTCGTCGCGGGTGACGCGCGCGGCGACGCCGCCGGCGCGGCTGAGCAGCACCATGCCGCGCTCGTAGGAGCGCACCAGCGCCCCCTCGGTGGTGGCGAAGGGGACGTAGAAGACGCCGCGGGCGTGGTCGCCGTTGACCAGCAGCGGCCCGGCCAGGCCGAGCGGCACCTGCGCGGCGCCGATCGGGTTCTCGACGTTGCCGCGCATCGCGCGGCCGTCGATCGAGTGCGCGCCGACGTGCGCCAGCGCGACGCCGCGCCGCTCCTCGATCCAGCGGCGGCGCGCGGCGATCTGCTCCGGCTCGTACCCTTGGTCCTCGAAGCGCGGCACCAGGTCGGCGCGGGCGGCGTCCGGGGCGGGCGCGACGACCCGCGGCCGCGGCGCCATCACGCCGTCCCCGCGAAGACGACGGCGCAGCAGTGGCCGTCCCAGCCGACGCCGCTGGCGAGGGCGCGGCGGGCCGCGACCGGCCGGGCGGCGGCGGCGAGGCCGCCGAGCGCGCAGCCCTCGTCGGTCTCTTCGAGCCCGGCGACGCCGGGCAGGGCGCCGGTGCGAAAGGTCTCGAGCAGCGCGACCGCCTGGAAGCCGCCCGAGGCCCCGAGCGCTTCGCCGAGCGCGCCCTTGACCGCGGTCACCGGCACCGCCGCCGCCGCGGGGCCGAGCGCCGCCGCCAGTCCCGACGCCTCGGCGCGGTCGCCTTCCGGGCTGCCGTTGGCCGCCGCGGAAACGCAGTCGATCTCCTCCGGCGCGAGGCCGGCCTGCGCCAGCGCCAGGCCGGCGGCGCGCGCCACCGCGCCGGCGCGGGCCGCAGGTGCAGGGGCGAAGGCCTGGCCGTGGGCCAGGACCTCGGCCAGGACGGTCGCGCCGCGCGCCGCCGCCGCCTCGGCGTCCTCCAGCATCAGCAGCGCCGCCCCCTCGGAGAGCGCGAAGCCGTTGCGCCGCCGGTCGAACGGGACCGGCCGC
Source organism: Thermoanaerobaculia bacterium (assembly GCA_036397955.1). Taxonomy (GTDB): domain Bacteria; phylum Acidobacteriota; class Thermoanaerobaculia; order Multivoradales; family UBA5704; genus DASUNQ01. The sequence continues at coordinate 12,827 of DASWHY010000680.1, forward strand.
TCGGCGCCGTCCGGCCGCGGCCCGCAGAGGCGGCCGGCGCGGAAGCAGCCGAGGAACGACTCGAAGCAGAGCTCCTCGGCGCCGCCGGCCAGCATCGCGTCGGCGCGGCCGCCGGCGATCAGATCGGCGGCGTAGGCGATCGCCAGCAGGCCCGAGGCCTCGCCGGCGCAGAGCGTCGAGTTGACGCCGCGCAGGCGGTGCCAGATGGCCGCCTGCCCGGCGGCGGCGTTGATGACGCTGTTGGCGAAGTCCATCGGGCTGGCGTAGCCCGGCCCGAGCTGCTGCCCGCGGCGGTCGAACTCGGCGATCGTGCGCACGCTGCAGAAGGTGGTGCCCAAGACCAGCCCCACCTCGCGCGCGTCCCGCCGCTCGGGCGTCCAGCCGGAGGACGCCAGCGCCTGCCCGGCGGCGACGATGAGCAGACGGGAGGTGCGGTCCACCGGCCGCAGGTTGCGGTCGCCCAGGTAAGCGCGGGCGTCGAAGGGCCGGATCTCCCCGGCCCGCACAGTCCCCAGGCCGTTGGTCGGAAAGAGCTGCACCGGCTTGAGCGCGCTCTCCCCGGCGCACAGCGCCGCGTGCAACGCGGCCGGCGAGTCGCCGAGCGGCGAGATGACGCCCGCGCCGGTCACCACGACCCGTCTCACGGGTGGTCCCCCCTCATTGTCAGGAGTCCCATTCACAGCTCGCAGCTCCGGAAGATCACCGAGGCATTGTTCCCGCCGAAGGCGTACGCGTTGTTCATCGTGACCTGCACGTCCAGCTCCCGCGCCTCGTTCGGAACGACATCCAGATCACATTCCGGGTCCGGTTCCTCGTAGTTCATCGTCGGCGGCACTCGGCCTGTCGCGATCGCCAGCGCGCACACCACCGACTCGATCGCCGATGCCGCTCCCATCGTGTGACCCAGCATCGACTTCACCGAGCTCATCGGCGGCACGCCCCCCTCCCCGAACACCCGCTTGACCGCGATCGTCTCCAACCGGTCGTTCGTCGGCGTCCCCGTGCCGTGGGCGCTGATGTAGCTCACCTCACCCGGCGCCACGCCCGCGTCCGCCAGCGCCCGCTCCATCGCCCGCGCCGCCCCGTCCCCCGCCGGGTGCGCCGCCGTCATGTGGTGCGCGTCGCACGACAGCCCGTACCCCGCCACCTCGGCGTAGATCCGCGCTCCCCGCGCCACCGCCCGCTCCAGGGGCTCCAGCACCAGGACGGCCGCCCCTTCGCCGGGGATCATCCCTTTCCGGTTCCGGTC
>DASWHY010000681.1:0-3711 GCA_036397955.1 Thermoanaerobaculia bacterium
CTGCGATCGCCCGCCTCCTGGCGCTGGCGCCGCCGACCGCATGCGTGCTGCGGGACGGGCGCGAGGTCGGGTGGGGGGCGAGACGACCCTGGCGCGGATCGTCCGGCTGGTCGAGGAGGCGCAGCTGGCGCGCGCGCCGATCCAGCGCCTCGCCGACCGCATCGCCGCGGGCTTCGTGCCGGCGGTGATCGGCCTGGCGGCGCTCGCCGCCCTCGTCTGGCTCCTCGCCGGGCCGGAGCCGCGGCTCGCCTACGCCCTGGTCTCGTTCGTCGCCGTCCTCATCATCTCCTACCCCTGCGCCCTCGGCCTCGCCACGCCGACCGCGATCCTCGTCGGCACCGGCAAGGGGGCCGAGCATGGGGTGCTGATCAAGGGGGGCGAGGCGCTGGAGACGGCGGGGCGGGTGACGGCCGTGGTGCTCGACAAGACCGGCACCGTGACCGCCGGCAGGCCGCGGGTGGTCGAGGTGAAGCCGGCGGCGCGCGCCACGCTGCGCACCATCCGCCAGAACCTCTTCGGCGCCTTCGTCTACAACCTGCTGGGGATCCCGCTCGCCGCCGGCGCGCTCTACCCGGTCTCCGGGCTCCTCCTCTCGCCGGTCTTCGCCAGCCTGGCGATGGCGCTGTCGAGCGTCACGGTGGTCGGCAACAGCCTGCGCCTGCGCCGCTGGCGGCCGCCCGCCTAGCGGCAGCGCGCGGCCAGGGCCTCGGCGTCGAGGACGGTGATCCGCGGCCCCGCCTGGACGGCGATCGCCCCCCGCTCCTTGAGGTCCGCCACCGCGTGGTTCACCCGCTCGCGCGAGGCGCCGACGAGCCCCGCCAGGTCGCTCTGGGAGAGCTTGAACGGGATGCGCACGCCGCCGTCGGGCGCCGGGCGGCCGTGCTGCTGGGCGAAGGCGAGGAGCTGGCGCGCCACCCGCCCCTCGACGTCGAGGGTGGCGATCGCCTGGAGCTGCTCGTTGGCTTGGCGGAGCCGGCGGCAGAGCAGCTTGAAGAGGTTGAAGCCGAGCGCCGGCATCTCCCGCAGGCTGCGGTGGAAGGCGGCGCGGTCGAGCCAGAGGCAGGTGGCGCGCTCGACCACCACGACGTCGGCCGAGCGGCCGGCGCTGTCGAAGAGGCTCATCTCGCCCACCGTGTCGCCGGCGGCGAGGAAGGCGAGCACGACCTCGGTGCCGTCCGCCTGCTCGACGGAGATCTTGGCCGTGCCGTCGAGCAGCACGTAGACCACCTCGCCCGGCTGCTCGGCGGTCATCAGGCTGGCGCCGGCCGGGAAGGTGCGGCGTCGCAGCAGCTCGTTGAGCCGCCCGAGCTCGGAGGCGGCGAGCTCGGCGAAGAGCGGGATCGCGGCGAGCTCCGCGAGGTCGGCGACGGCGGGCACGGCGTCTGACTCTACAATCGCAACTGGAGGCGTCCCATGAGCCAGGTCCATGGCATCCACCACGTCACCGCCATCTGCGGCGACGCCCAGGAGAACCTCGACTTCTACACCGGCGTCCTCGGCCTCCGCCTGGTCAAGCGCTCGGTCAACCAGGACGCGCCCGACACCTACCACCTCTTCTACGCCGACGCCGAGGGGCACCCCGGCACCGACATGACGTTCTTCCCCTGGCCGGGGATGCCGCCGGGCCGGAAGGGGGTCGGCCTGGCGGTGGAGGTCGGCTTCGCGGTGCGAGAGGGGAGCCTCGCCTTCTGGGCCGAGCGGCTGGCGGGGGCCGGGGCGGAGGTCGGCGGCCGCGTCAGCCGCTTCGGCGAGACGGCGTTGCGCCTGCGCGACCCCCACGGGCTGGAGCTGGCGCTGACCGAGACCGCCGAGCCGCGCGAGTTCGCGCCCTGGGCGCAAAGCCCGGTCCCCGAGCGGCACCAGATCCGCGGCTTCCACGCCGTGCGCCTCTGGGAGTGGAACCTGGGGGTGACCGGCCCATTTCTCGAACAGGCCCTGGGCTGCGAGCGGGTGGGCGAGGAGGGAGGGTGGCACCGTTTCGGCGCCGACGGCGGCGGCTCCGGCCGCTGGGTCGAGGTGCGCGAGCTGCCGGCGGAGCGCCGCGGCGCCTGGGGGGTCGGCACGGTGCACCACGTCGCCTTCCAGGTCGCCGACGACGAGGAGCAGCTCGCCGTCCGGCAGCGGGTGGCGGCGGCGGGCGCGCATCCGACGCCGGTCATCGACCGCTTCTGGTTCCGCTCGGTCTACTTCAAGGAGCCCGGCGGCGTCCTCTTCGAGCTGGCGACGCTCGGGCCCGGCTTCACGGTGGACGAGCACCCCTCCCACCTCGGCGAGCGGCTGATCCTGCCCCCCTGGCTGGAGCCGCGGCGGCGCGAGATCGAGGCCGTCCTGCCGCCGCTGCTAGCTCCCGCGCCGATGGACCAGCGCTGAGTCGGTACTCACCCGCTCACCCGCCGGTCCAGAGTGCGGTACTGGATCGCTTCGGCAAGGTGGGCGGGGCGCAGAGGGCCGCCGCCGGCGAGGTCGGCGATGGTGCGGGCCACCTTGAGGACGCGGTCGTGGGCGCGGGCCGAGAGGCCGAGGGCTTCGAAGGCGCGGTCGAGGAGGGCGCGGCCGGCGCCGTCGAGGGCGCAGAAGCGGCGCACCTCGTCGGGGACCATCGCGGCGTTGACCGGCGTCGAGGCGGCGTCGCCGAAGCGCGCACGCTGGAGGTCGCGGGCGGCGGCCACCCGCGCCGCCACCGCGGCGCTCGACTCGCCGCGCGCGCCGCGCAGCTCCCGCACCGTCAGCGACGGCACCTCGATCTGGAGGTCGATGCGGTCGAGGAGCGGTCCGGAGATCCGCGCCCGGTAGCGGTCGACGAGCGGCGGCGGACAGCGGCATTCGAAGCGGGGGTCCCCGAGGTGGCCGCAGGGGCAGGGGTTCGCCGAGGCGAGGAGGGCGAAGCGGGCGGGGAAGGTGAAGCGCGCGCGGGCGCGCACCACGGTGATGCGGCCCTCCTCGACCGGCTGGCGCAGCGCCTCCAGGGCGTCGCGATGGAACTCCGGCATCTCGTCGAGGAAGAGGACGCCGTTGTGGGCGAGGCTCGCCTCGCCGGGGCGCGGCGGGCTGCCGCCGCCGACCAGGCCGGCGGTCGAGGTGTTGGTGTGGGGATTGCGGAAGGGGCGGCGGCGGACGAGGCCGGCGGGCGGCTCCTCGGCGGCCAGGGAGTGGATCTTGGTGACGGCGATGGCTTCGACGAGGGAGAGCGGCGGCAGGAGCGCCGGCAGGCGCTGCGCCAGCATCGTCTTCCCCGCGCCCGGCGGCCCGAGGAAGAGCAGGTTGTGCCCGCCGGCCGCCGCCACCTCCAGCGCCCGCTTCGCCCCCTGCTGGCCGCAGACGTCGCCGAGGTCGGGGGCGGCCGCGACGGCGGGCTCGTCGCCGTCCGGCGCGACGAAGGGCGCGATCAGCTGCCTGCCGAGGAGGTGCTCGATCGCCTCGGCCAAGCCGCGCAAGGGCACGACCGACACGGTCCCGAGCGCCGCCGCCTCGGCGGCGTTGGCGGCCGGCAGAAGGAGCTCGAAGAGCCCCAGCCGGTGGGCGAGGTCGGCGATCGCCAGCGCCCCGCGCACCGTGCGGACGGCGCCGTCGAGGCCGAGCTCGCCGCAGAGGAGCCGCCCCGCCAGGGCCTCCTGCGGCAGCTCGCCGTGGGCGGCGAGGAGGGCCAGCGCGATCGCCAGGTCGAGGTGGTTGCCCTCCTTGCGCAGGTCGGCGGGAGCGAGGTTCACCACC
>DASWHY010000682.1:0-10815 GCA_036397955.1 Thermoanaerobaculia bacterium
TGCCGCAGGCCGCGAGCAGCTCGCGCGGGTTCGCGGGGTCGGGCGAGAGGCTCGTCGCCATGACCACATCGAGCACTTTTTCCCAGTCGCCCGCGCCGGCCGCGGCGCCGGCCGCCGCGCGCAGCCGGTACACCCCTTCGGTGGTGGCCGCCCAGACGGTGTAGGCGGTTTCGCTCTCGGGCACGATCGCCAGGTCCTGGACGCCGGTGCGGTCGGCGGGCCGCCAGGAGAGGCTCGCCTCCCAGGTGGCGCCGCCGTCGCGGCTCGCCGAGCCGGCCCACACCGTCTCGCGGCCTTGCGGGTCCGTGGTCACTTCCAAGGCCAGGGTGCGGACGCCGACGTCGTAGGGCCCGCGATGGACCCAGCGGCCGTCGTCGGCGCCGAGCGTGGGAGGGGGCGCGCCCCAGAGGGCCGCCAGGGTCGCTGCGAAGACGATGGAACGGCCTGCTCTGCGCGACGGCTTCGCCATCATCGAGCCTCCGAGTGCTTGAAAAACACGCCGCGGGGGCGCTCGCGCGCCCCCGCGGGTCCTGCTCGTCGACTGCGAGATACTCCCCTACTGCTGCGTGATCCTCACGTCGTCCACCGCGGCCTCGACGAGGCTCGCGGTCGAGGCGTCGGCGGCCTCGATGAGGATGCGGACGCTCTGCCCGGCGAAGGAGCTGATGTTCACCGAGTTCGTCGCCCACACCGCATCGTCGTCGTTGGCCGCTCCCAGCTCCTCGAAGACCAGGCTCGTCGTCGTCCCCACCACGCGGACGCGCAGGAAGTCGGCGGTCGAAGAGTTGGTGCCGTGGGCCAGGTAGTAGCTGAACGACAGCGTCAGCGTGCCGGTCGACGGCAGGGTGATGGCGGGCGAGCGGATCGAGGTCGTGCCGCCGTCGATGTCGTACACGCCGGCCGAGGCCCCGGCCAGCCGCCCGGTCACCAGGTCGTTGACCCCCGACACCGTGGTGCCGAGCTGCTTGGGACCGCTCGAGTTGGTGTCCTCGGGATTGCCTCGCTCCCACAGCCCGGTGGTCGCCGTGTCGGTACCGCTGGGGTTGGTCGTCCACCCCAGGCTGGTCTCGAAGTCGTCGAAGAAGACCGTCGTCACCGGCGGGCTGCTGACCGCGAAGACCAGGTCGTCGTGGTCGATGTAGGCGCCGGTGGCGCAGGAGGACGCCGACCCCTGGTAGCGGAAGCGCGCGCGGACCGCCTGGAGCGCCCCCGAGGGCAGCGTGTAGTTGGCGCTGAAGGTTTGGGCGCCGCCCACCGTCGGGTTGATGGTGGTGAGGAACGTCCAGCTCGGGCTGTTGGCGTTGGCGGTGTAGTAGAGGTCGAGGTGGTCCGAAGTCGGGCCGCCGCTCCACACCCACACCGTGGCGTCGATCCGCACCGTCTTGCCCGGCGCGAAGTTGGTGCCGTCGGTCGTCGAGACCTTGATCCGGTCGTTCGACTCGTCGACGTGGAAGGTGCCCGAGGTGCCGTCGGCGCAGGAGTCGTTGATGGTGTTCGGCTGATTCGGCTCGGCGCCGCCGCTGATGGTGTCGCGGCCGAGGAGCAACGAGGCGCCGGAGTCGCAGGAGATGCCGACGGTGGCGCACTTCGGGGCCTGGAGCACGCTGTCGAAGACCGCGTTCTGCGCCCCGCCGCCGCCGCTCGGATTGACGGTGAGCGAGAGGTTGGTGCTGCGCGTCGTCGCGCCGCTCGTCCCCTGCGCCTGGATGGTGAAGGAGCCGGTCGCGGCCGCGGCCGTCGCCGAGACGGTCAGCGTGCTGTTGGCCGTGCCGTTGGCCGGCGGCGTGACCGCGGTCGGGCTGAAGCCGCAGGAGGAGCCCGACGGCAGGTTGGCGCACGACAGCGTCACCGCGCTCGAGAAGCCGTTGATCGAGGTCACGGTGCAGGTGGTCGCGGTATTGCTCCCCTGGGTGACGGTGAGGCTCGACGGGCTGCACGCGATGCTGAAGTCCGGCGTCGGCGTGCCGGCGGTCGGGGTCACCTGCACGCAGTTGCTCGCCCGGCCGTAGCAAGCCGAGGAGGACCCCGCGGCGACCACGTTGTAGGAGTACAGGCGGCCGGCGGCCACCTGGGTGTCGAGGTAGCTGGTACCGGTCGTTTCGGCGATGAGCGCCTTGCCGAAGTCGCAGCCGGCGTGCCCCTCGGTGCGCATCACCCAGTAGCGGGTGGCCCCGGAGACCGATCCCCACGACAGCGACGCTTGGTAGTCCCCCGCCGTCCCCGAGAGGGTCGCCGCCGCGCTCGGCCCGGTGGCGCAGCCGCTGTTCTGCGCCGTCGGCGTCGAGCAGGCGATGCCGTGGCGGTTGAAGGCGTTGAAGATGGCGGTCATGTGCGGCGTGCCGTCGTTGAGGTTGCCGTTGTCGTCGTCGGCGGTGATCCACTGCATGTAGGCGTTGGTCGAGCCGCAGCCGGAGGACGACGAGCCGCAGGTGCAGGCGTGCCAGGTGCCGATGTTGCCGCTCCCCTGGTAGAAGAGCTTGTTGCCGACGATGAAAGCGGTCTGGCTGTCGAGGTTGAAGGGCGCCTGCTGGAGGTCGCGCGCCACCAGGTCCCAGGCCGCCTGCCGCGACGGCGCCGCGGCGCAGTGCACCTGCCGGCCGCAGGGGCCGGTCGAGGAGCTGCACTGGCCGCAGACGAAGCCGAGCGCGGTGTCCGGGTTGTTCGGGTTGTGCCGCAGGTAGTCGGCGTCGCGCACCCCCGAACAGTCGAGGTCGCAGTGAGCCGCCCCCACCTGCGCCTCGTTGGAGTTGAAGCCCGTGCCGTCGGAGGTCATGCCGCAGCCGTCGTCGAGGGTCTGGAAGAAGCCGTGCCCGACGCAGGAGTCCTGCAGGCGGTAGATGGCGGCGATGTCGGCGTAGGCCTCGCTCGAGTTGGAGAGCGCCCCACCGGAATCGTTGTCGTCCAGGCCGTGCCCCCACTCGTGGTCGAAGACGCCGGCGAGCTCGCCGGTATTCCGGCAGCCGCCGCCCGAGCGGTAGAAGTTGATCGTGCCGGCGCTCGGGCTGTAGAAGGCGTTGCAGGTCTGGTTGATGTTGACATTGGTGGTCAGCCGCGCCTGCAGCCAGGTGTTCGCGGGCAGCCAGCCGCGCGCCTGCTCGACGAGCTTGTTGACCTCGTAGAAGGCCGTGCGCGAGGCCGGCGTGTTGCCCGCCGAGCCGCCGCCGGTCGTGCAGTCGTGCTGGTTGTTGGTGCCGCCGAGGTTGATCGAGCCGGCCGCGCTGTTGCTGATCGCGCCGCAGTTGTCGACGATGTCGACATAGCGGCCGGTGAGCGTCGTCGTCGCCGTGCCGCTGGTGTAGTTGAAGATGCCGCCGCTGTTGGTGAAGTTGTTCGGCGAAGCGAGGCCGGTGTCGGCGAAGGGCATCGGCCAGCCGCTCTGCATGGTGCCGCAAGTGCCGTTGGTCGGGCAGATCCCCGTCGAGGTCACCGGGTAGACGCCGCCGGTGATCGACTGGTTGGCGTAGTGGTTGACGTCCTGGAAGGCGAGCACCTCGCCGTCGTGGGCGTCGACGAGGACTTCCCAGTTGGCCTCGTCCGGCGGGCGCTTGAAGACGAAGCTCCAGACCAGGCGGTGCTTGTAGCCGGCGCCGATCGGGCCCTCGAACTTGCCGTTGTTCTCGTACTCCTTGGCCGCCACCGGGATGATCTCCAGGGTCGGCTGGCGGAGCATCTCGTCCATCGCCGAGCCGCCGCCGGCGTGAGTGAAGCCCGCCGCGAGCGCCTGCTCGGCGGTCACCTTCGCGTTGACCGACAGGCCCTTGACGTTGGCCCAGGTCTCGGTGCCGGCGACCACCACGTTGCCGTTGTTGATCGAGACGACCAGCCGGCCGTAGCGCACCGGCACCCCCTTGTAGGTCTGCGGGATGCTGATCTGCCAGAGGCCGTCGTGGATCTGCGTCGTGCGGATGCCGCCGAGCTGCTCGAGGTCGACGGCGAGGACGTCCTTGTGCTCGCGGACGAAGAGGAGGCCGGCATCGCCCACGGCGACGGCGTCGAGCTTCGCGAGCTGCTTGCCGATCTTGGCCCCCAGCTCTTCGAGCGTCACCTCGTTGCCGACGCCGCGCCCGGGCAGCAGCGGCTCGGCGGGCATCAGGTTCGTTGCGGCGCCGGAGCGCGGGTCGATGAAGGCCTTGGCCTTCGCCTTCCCCTGGTCCTGGCGCGCCTTCTGATAATTGTCCCAGGCCCGTTTGTTGGGGAGCTGCGAGGCGACCGCCTCGAGCTCGGCGTGGGAGCTGCTGATGTAGAGCTCCGGCTTGAAGAACTCCTTCTGCTTCAGGTAGACGCCCGACTCCTCCGGGGGCTGCGTGCCCCACGCGGCACCGCCGGCCAGCGCGGCCAGCAGCCCGAGGAGACCGGCGATCCGACCCGTCCTGCGGACGGCATGCTTCATCGGATCCTCCTCTGTGAAGCGGTCCGCAACCCTCCGATCCCCCCTCCGATCGCGGTCCGCGCGTTGGTTCGGTCGTGCAGCTCGGACAGGCTCGTCCTGGGTGTTCTGGGCCTCCGAAAGGAACGGTATCGCCAGGGGCAAAAAGCGTGACAAGGCGGGCGGCCCCGGGGATGGCGCCCGCCGCGCGAACGGGGTTTCTAGGGCGCCGACCCGGGCGGCCGGCAGGGCGCGCCGCGCTCGTAGCCGGCAAGGGTGCGTTCCAGCTCGGCGAGGCGCTCAGGGGGACCCTCGGCGCGGGCGGCCTCGAGCGCCCGCCGCTGCCACCACGCCGCCTCGTCGCAGCGGCCGAGCTCGGCGTGGGCCATGGCGACCGTGGCGGCCGCGAAGGCCTCGGGGCGCGCGGCGTGGACCTTATGGGCCAGCTCGAGGGCGCGGGCGCCGTCGCGCACCGTGAGGTCGGGCGAGGCGGCGAGAACGCGGGCCAGGGCATGGATGAGACGGCCGCTATCCGGCAGCCGCGCGAGCGCCTCTTCGAGCCGCGCCCGCGCCGGCCGGTAGCGCCCGAGCCGGACCAGGAACGCCGCCTCGTCGAGCGCCGCCTGCTCGTCGGCGGGGAGGTGCTCGACCGCCTCGGTGAAGTGGGCGAGCGCCTCCTCCGGCTTCCCCGCGCGGTCGAGCAGCCGCCCCAGCGCGTTGTGGGCGGCGCCGTCCCCCGGATCGGCGGCGACGGCGGCGCGCAGGTGCTCGGCCGCTTCCGCCGCCCGCCCCTCCTCCGCCATCAGCAACGAGCCCAAGTTGTAGTGCGCGGTGCCGTTCTGCGGCTCGAGCCGGAGAGCCGCTTCGAGCTCCGCGAGCGCCGCCGGCCGGTCGCCGGCCGCGGCGAGCGCCGCGCCGAGCGCGATGCGGGCGCCGGCACTCTCCGGCCGGGCGGCGACGGCAAGGCGGAACTCCGTCGCCGCGTCGGCGAAGCGGCCCTTGCGGAAGGCCACCCGGCCACGCAGCAGGTGCCAGCGCTCGCCGCGCGCCACCTGCTGCAGCTCGTCGAGCCAGGGGTCCGGCGGGCGCACGCCGACGGAGCCGGCGCGCGCCAGGTGCTCGCGGGCGCGCTCCGTCTCTCCCGCGCCGCGGTAGGCGAGGGCCAGCGGGTGGTGGAGGGAGTCGGCGTCGGGGGCGGCGGCGAGCGCCGCCTCGAAGTGGGCGATCGCCTCGCGGTAGCTGCGCCGCGAGAGGGCCGCCTGCCCGAGCCCGGCGTAAGCGGCGGCGGTGCGCGCGACCGCCAGCGCGCGGTGGAAGAGGCGCTCGGCCTCGTCCGGCTGGTCCTGCGCCAGGCGCACCTCGCCCAAGTGGACGAGGGCGGCGACGAGGTCGGGGCGCAGCTCGACGGCGCGGGTGTAGCCGTCGGCGGCCTCCTGAAGCCGGCCGGCGGCCTGGTCGAGAAGGGCGAGGAGGTACGTCCAGCGGGGCTCGTCGGGAGCGAGCCGGACGGCGTTGCGGTAGGAGGCCGTGGCGGCCGCCGCGAAGTCGTGCGCGTGGTAGAGCTGCCCGAGCTCGCCGTAGACCTCGGCCAACTCGGCGGACAGAGCGCCTTCGGGAGCGGCGAGGAGCCCCTCGAGGACGGCGCGCGCGTCGCGCAGGCTCGCGGCGACCGCCGGCTCGAGGCCGGCGAGGTCGGGGTGAGGAATGGGTTCGAGCTGCAGCGCGGGCGGTGTGGACGGCGCCGGCGCGGTCGGCGCCTGCGCGGCGGCTGGCGCGGCGAGCAGGGCGAGGGTCAGCAGCACGACGGTCGTTGTCCGGCTCATGGCGTTCTTCCCGTCCCCTGCTCGAGCGTCGTGTAGCGGCCGAGCGCCGGCGGCGGGAAGCTCTCCGCGGCGCCGTCCGGCCAGAGCACCCGCACCCCGGTGACCCGCGGCGCCGCGCCGAGGCCGACCAGCACGCGCGGGTCGCTCGCCGAGGCGTAGCTGCCGTCGCTGTGGGCGCGCCGCCAGAGGGCCGGCGCACCCTCCCGCGCCACCTCGACGCGGGCGCCGAGCGCGTCGCGGCCGCCGCGGTCGAGGAGCCGCAGCCCGAGCCACGGATTGCGCGAGCCGGCCTGGTTGAGCAGCAGCCGCACCGGGCCGTTGTTGTTGCAGACCAGGATATCGGTGTCGCCGTCCTCGTCCACGTCGCCGAAGGCGGCGCCGCGCCCCACCGCCGGCCGGCCGAAGACCGCGCCCGCCTCCGCCGTCGCCTCGGCGAAGCGCACCCGCCCGGCGGCCTCCTTACCAAGGTTCTTATAAAGCTGGTTCGTCTGCGCCAGCGGGAAGGGGTCGCCGGTCCGCGCCAGCGTCTCCTGGATGCGCACCGCGCCGTTGGCGATGAAGAGGTCGAGCCAGCCGTCGTTCTCGACGTCCAGCCACCAGGTGCCGAAGGAGGTGAAGGGGAGGCTTCCCTGCGCCAGGCCGCTCTCGACCGTGCGGTCCTCGAAGAGGCCGCCGCCGTCGTTGACGTAGAGCGTGTTGGTCTCGCCGTCGAGATGGGTCATGAAGAGGTCCTCGTCGCCGTCGGCGTCGAAGTCGCCGGCGTCCACCCCCATGCTCCCCTCGGGGCGCCCCAGCCGATTGACCGCCGCGCCGGCGAGCGGCGCCTCGTCGCGGAAGGTGCCGTCGCGCCGGTTCATCCACAGGCGGTTGGCGACGCCGTCCTCGGCGACGTAGAGGTCCTGCCAGCCGTCGCGGTCGGCGTCGAAGGCGACGACGCCGAGCCCCGGCCCGGGCGCCGCCGCGCCGGCGATCCCGGCGCGCGCCGAGACGTCCTCGAAGGCGACCCGCCCCGCGGCGTCCTTGCCGCGGTTCCTGTAGAGGCGGTCGGGGGCCGGCGGGAAGTCGGCCGGCCCGCAGTAGTCGCGCCGGCTGCTGGCGGCGTAGCAGGGCGGGTTCTTGGCCAGCGGGAAGTCCACGTAGTTGACGACGTAGAGGTCGAGCCAGCCGTCGCGGTCGAAGTCGAAGAAGGAGGCGCCGACGCTCCACAGCGGGTCGGAGACGCCGGTGCGCGCGGTGACGTCCTCGAAGGTGCCGTCTCCCCGGTTGCGCAGGAGCTGGTCGGGGCCGTCGTGGGCGAGGAAGAGGTCGAGGCGCCCGTCGTTGTCGAAGTCCCCGGTCGCGACCCCCATGCCGTTGGCGCGGGCGTCGATGCCGCTCGCCTCCGTCACGTCCGTGAAGCGCAGCGTCCGCGCGCCGTCCGCCGCCACCCGCAAGTCGTTGCGGTAGAGCCGCCCGCGCGGCGGCATCGTCGCCTGCGCCGGCGTCTTCCCCGGCCCCAGCATCGCCCCCTGCACCAGGTAGACGTCGAGGTCGCCGTCGCCGTCGTAGTCGAAGAGCGCACCCCCCGGCCCCATCATCTCGGGAAAGTACAGCTCCCCGGACATGCCGTTGAAGTGGACGAAGTCCAGGCCGCTCGCTGCGGCGGCGTCGACGAACAGCTCGGGCGCGGCGTCGTTCTCGACCGAGGAGGCGGCCACCAGGACGAGCAGGAGCGGGGCGAGCGGGAGGACGACGGGACGGCGCATGCGCAGGCTGCCGGGCGGGCGCGCGGGAGCCTATCAGCTCCCCCCGTGCTCAGCGCGCCAGCGGCAGCTTGGCGCGGCGGTTCAAGTCCTCCTCGGCGCGGGAGAGGGCGAGGCTCTGCGGCAGCGGCGCGAGGTCGAAGCCGAAGAGGCGGCGGCGGAGCGGCAGGTAGTCGGCGGCGCGGTCGCGGCGCACCCGGGCGATGCCGCCGGCCATCGGGTGCTCCCGCCGCCGCGCCGCCCAGCGCGACTGGAGCGAGTAGCCCGCGACCGAGAGCAGCGCGCCGGCGGTGCGGAAGTCCCAGCGTCCGCGCGAGCGCCGTACGAGCTTCGCCGTCACGTCGCGCCCGCGGTAAAAGTCTCGGTACCCCTCGTAGAGCAGGACGCGCAGGCGCCGCGGCGCCAGGCGCGGATGGCGCCAGGTCACGCAGGTGCCGTCGAAGCGATCGAGGTTGTCCTCCGTGATCAACCCCTGGTCGAGGAAGTCCTGGTACTGCTCGGTGCCGGGGATCGGCGTCAGGACGTAGAACGACGCCACGTCCGGCGCCAGCGCGCGCAGCCGGCGCAGGTGCTCCGCGATCCCCTCCTCCGTATCCGGCGGGAAGCCCAGGATGTTCGAAAAGTGGCTGACGATGCCGTGCCGGCGGCAGAGCTCGACGATCCGCGAGTAGGCGGCGGGGTCGTTCTGCAGCTTGTGGGCGCCGCGCAGCGCCTCGCGGCTGAACGACTCGGCGCCGACGAACATGTGGAAGCACCCGGCGCGCGCCAACAGCTCGAAGAGCTCCTCCTGGCGGTGGACCTGCGCGTCGCACTGGGCGAAGAACGGCAGGCGGACGCCGGCCTCGATCATCCCTTCTAGGAGCTGCCGCACCTCAGGGTACTTGTTGAAGTTGTCAGAGGCGAAGAGGACGTAGCGCACCCCCGCCGCCTGCGCGGCCTGGAGGCTGGCGATCGTCGTCGCCACCGGCTGGCCACGCACCTGCCGGCCGGCGATCTTGATCACCGAGCAGAAGTTGCAGGTGTAGGGGCAGCCGCGCGCCGGATAGACGCCGAGCAGCGGCACCGCGTAGCGCCGCAGCTCGCGCCGCGTCGGCGGGATGAGCGGCGGCGGGTCGAGCCGCTCCTGCCAGCGCCCATCCTCGCCGTAGAGCGGCCGCAGCTCCCCCGCCGCCGCGTCGCGCAGGATCTGCGGCCAGATGATCTCCGCCTCGGCCAGCGCGAAGCTCACCCCGCGCCCCTGGAGGTCGGTGGTGTCGCAAGTCATCGGGTGCGGCCCGCCGACGACGCACTGCTCAACCCCGCGCGACCGCGCCAGCGCCGCAAGATCGAGCGCCCGGTGGAGCTGATGACTCTGCACGCCGACCAGCGCGAGGAGGGTCCGGCGGCCCGGGACGGGCGCCAGAAGATCGAGATAGCCGAGGTCGGTCCGGACGTACTCGTCGACCGCCGTCACCTCGACCGGCGCCCCATCCACGGCGGCCGGCGTGAGGCTGCGCAGGTAGGCGAGCGTGCTGTTCGGCAGGAACCCGCGCCGGAAGCGCTCGACGTAGCCGTCCTCGCCGTACTTGCTCGGCTTGACGAGGAGGACGCGCAACGAGGCTGCGGCGGGCATGGCGGGAACCTGGCCCCTATCATCGCATAACTGACCGATTGCCACGCCGGTCGCCGATTGGGGAGTTTGTTCTATCGCGAGGCTGCGGGCGCAACGGGCTTGCCGCGGCTCTCTCTCCTCTTCTTCTTCTCCTTCTTCTCCTTTTTCTCCTCCTTCTCCTTCTCCTTCTTCTCCTTCTTCTCCTTAGCCTCTTTCTCCTTCGCTTCCCCTTCCCGGGCTTCCTTCTCCGCGGCGTCCTTCTCCGCAGTTTGTCGCCGGGCCTCCTCCTGGAGTAAGAGTAGACCGATAAGCCCCCCAAAACCACCCGTGAGGCCGAGATAGATCAGCTGTAGTGATGTCATCACTTGCCCGTAGTGCGGCCAACAACTCCCAAGGTCGGCACCAAAGCCAAGCCCCTCAGCACACTTAAAATCGTCCCTAGTGGTGCAACCACAACCCTCCGCGTTTGAGATCCTCCACCAGCCGAGCACGACTGGTTCGTATCGGCCAGTCTCTGGATCCTTCACTCTCAACACGCGCCAGGAGTACAGAGTGACCAGCGTAAAAAATGCCACTAAGATCGTGGCCGCAGATCTTTTGAAACGCCTACTAACATCGCTGCGAGTGATTGTCTCTCCTGAATAGAACTGGACAACGACCGCCACTATACCCATCAAAAACGCTGACGTAGAAATCAGGAACGTCTTAGAGCTCTCCGGAAACAATTGCAATAGCGGCTCAAAGCCAGGAACACGGTACTTGCCGAGGAAGGGTGCCATGCCGAGTGGAACGGCAACTCCGAAGCCTACCGCGTAGCGAACGAACCGATTGGCTAGAACCGAGGGAAGACGAATGGAAGGTCGGTTCATCGACAAATCTCCTGAGAGCAGCGCAGAGCGCAAGTCAGGACTATGCACGAAGATCTAACCATCTTCAGCGGACACTCGGATGTAGGCCCCGGGATCCTTCCATCGCAATATCGGAGGCGCTTCTTGTCCCCCTTGTAAAGCTCCCACGAGTAGCTCCCGATCCAGAGATGAGTGTCCCCTGGACCTAGCAGTTGGCGAGCGGGCGAGTCCTGCTTTCCCTGTTTTCGGCTGTAACGAGGGTAGATCAAGAGTTGAATATCCCCCTTGAGCGGCGTCATAAACACAAACTGCATTCGTAGGGGACCCTCGGCAACTGCCCTTCCCTCCCGGTGCTTACGACTCAGCGCAGCGTCGACTCTAGCTGAGTTATTCTTCTCGGCTATAGCGACCGAGGCGCTCCGAAGCGACGCAAGAACAATCAAGT
>DASWHY010000683.1:0-2698 GCA_036397955.1 Thermoanaerobaculia bacterium
CGGGATGATCGTCGACCCGGTGACCATGCGGCCGGAGCAGAGCATCCGCGACGCCCTCGGCGTCATGGCGCGCTACAAGATCTCCGGCGTGCCGGTGACCGACTCCGAAGGGCACCTGGTCGGCATCCTCACCAACCGCGACCTGCGCTTCGAGGACGACCTCGACAAGCGGATCGGCGACCTGATGACCAAGGAGGACCTGGTCACGGTGCCCGAGGGGACGACGCTCGACCAGGCCAAGACGATGCCCCACCGCCACCGCATCGAGAAGCTCCTGGTGGTGGACCGGGACGGCAACCTCAAGGGGCTGATCACGGTCAAGGACATCCAGAAGATGATGCAGTACCCCTACGCCTGCAAGGACGAGCTGGGGCGGCTGCGGGTGGGCGCCGCGGTCGGGGCCTCGGGGGACTACCTGGAGCGGGCGGCGGAGCTGGTGCGCGCCAAGGTGGACCTCGTCGTCCTCGATTCCTCACACGCCCACAGCCAGGGGGTGCTCGACGCCGCCGCGCGCCTGCGCGAGCGCTTCCCCGAGGTGCGGCTGGTGGTCGGCAACGTGGCGACGGCCGAGGGGGCGCGCGAGCTCATCGCCCGCGGCGTCGACGGCATCAAGGTGGGGATCGGCCCGGGGAGCATCTGCACCACCCGCGTCGTCACCGGCGCCGGCGTGCCGCAGATCACCGCTATCCAGGACTGCGCCCGCGCCGCCGCCGAGCACGACCTGCCGGTGATCGGCGACGGCGGCATCAAGTTCTCGGGCGACGTCACCAAGGCGATCGCCGCCGGCGCCCACGCGGTGATGATCGGCTCGCTCTTCGCCGGCACCGAGGAGAGCCCGGGCGAGACGATCCTCTACCAGGGGCGGACCTTCAAGGCCTATCGCGGCATGGGGTCGCTCTCGGCGATGGCGCGCGGCAGCGCCGAGCGCTACTTCCAGGAGGGGGGCGGTCCGGTCGAGCTGGCCGCCGGCGAGCTCGCCAACGGCGGCCTCGGCAGCCTCTCGAAGCTGGTGCCGGAGGGGATCGAAGGGATGGTGCCGTACAAGGGGAGCGTTCATCAGATGCTGCCCCAGCTCACCGGCGGCCTGCGCTCCGGTATGGGCCTCGCCGGCAGCGGCTCGATCGACGAGCTGCGCACCGGCGCCCGCTTCGTCCGCATCTCCCCCGCCGGCTTGAAGGAGAGCCACGCCCACGACGTGGTGATCACCAAGGAAGCCCCCAACTACTGGGTCGAGCGCTGAACCGCGAAGTCCTTGGCGCCGGGCTCCCCGCAGCAGAACCGCTCCAGCCGAATCCCGAACTGCCCTTCGAGGTGGAGCCGCACGCCGTGCACCCGGCCGGCGCCCTCGGCGATCGCCAGCTTGCGCTGCCGCACGTCGTCGGCCCAGCGCGGCGGCGCCGCGGCGGCGAAGCGGTCGGCGAGGAGACGCAGCCGCTCGACCTCCGCCGCCTCCGGCGGTAGCTCGGCGGGCAGGGCCGCGAAGTCGGCGGCGAGGCGCCGGCGCACCAGGTCGGGCACCCCGCCGCTCTGGACCTCGGCGTCCATCATCAGCACCACACCCCGCTCGCTGGCGAGCCCGAGCTCGTCGGCCAGACGTTCGGCCCGCTTCCAGAGCACCGCCGCCGCCGCCCGCTGCACGCGCTGCGCCGCCGCCGTCCGTCCGAGCGCGGCGAACCTGCCGCGCCAGGGCTCATGGACGAAATGGCGCACCGGGTGCTGGATCGAGCGGGCGAATCGGAGCTGCTCGTC
The DNA here is from genome assembly GCA_036397955.1 of Thermoanaerobaculia bacterium. Classification (GTDB taxonomy): domain Bacteria; phylum Acidobacteriota; class Thermoanaerobaculia; order Multivoradales; family UBA5704; genus DASUNQ01. The sequence goes on from DASWHY010000683.1 coordinate 1,750, forward strand.
GGCCTCGGCGTCGAGCAGCTCTAGCAGCTCCGGCAGGTGGCCGTGGAAGGCGAAGCCCATCGTTTCGGGGTGCTCGTCGAGCAGGCGCTCCAGCAGCGGCGCCAGCGAGCCGTTGCCGAAGCTCCACTGCAACGCCCCCCAGGAGAGTCCCTGTCCGTCGGCGTCGCCGGCGACCGCCGCGAAGCAGCCCGGCGGGCCGGCGCCGGTCTCGAACAGGGCGCAGAGCGCGAAGGCGCGCTCGAAGAGGGGCAGACCGCTGAACCAGGGGTCGGGCGGCGGCGTGCCGAAGAGCCGCTCCCAGGTGGCGTCGTCCGCCACCCCGTTGGCGGGCAGCCCCTCGCGCTCCTGAAAGGCGCGGACGGCAGCCTCGGTGCCGCCGCCGTAGGCTCCCTCGAGCGGCCCGCGGTAGAGCTCCAGCTCGCGCAGCCGCTCCTGCAGCCGCCGCACGTCGCGACAGGTCGACCCGAGCCGATGTTCCACCGTCCATCCCTCGCAGGACATAGACGGTAGAAGAGACAGCTTTCCCTCGGAAAGGTTGAGCCCGCCGCCGAAATCGGCTCAGGGGACAGCGACCTGCGAGGCCTCGCGGATCGCGGCGTCGAGCGAGCGCAGGTCCACCGGCTTGGTCAGGTGGCGCTCGAAACCGGCCTCGCGGCTCTGCTGCACGTCGTCCTCCATGCCGTAGCCGGAGAGGGCGATGCCGCGCAGGCCGTAGCGCCGGGCCAACTCGCGCATCAAATCGTAGCCGCTGCCGTCGGGGAGCCCGAGGTCGCTCACTACGAGGTCGATCCCGCCGCCGCCGCCGTTCCCCCCCTGCCGCTCGACGGCCGCCGCCGCGGCGAGCGCCGCTTCGACGCTCGCCGCCGTCGTCACCCGGTGGCCGATGCCGCGCAGCAGGTCGGCCATCGCCGCCGCGGTGTCGGGGTGGTCCTCGACAAGCAGGATGTGG
>DASWHY010000684.1:0-7863 GCA_036397955.1 Thermoanaerobaculia bacterium
GCGGTGCGCGAGCTGGAGGGGAAGCTGTGAGGGCGCGGCGGTGAGCCTGATCGACGAGGCCCTGAAGCGCGCCCGCGAGCAGGCGGAGCGGGAGAGCGCGGCGCAGCGCAGCGCCGCCAGCCGCTGGGTGCCGGCCTACCCGCTGGCGCGGCGGCGCTCGCGCGCCCTGGTGTGGGCCGGGCTCGCCGCCGCCTGTCTCCTCCTGGGCGTCGGCGCCGGCCTCCTCGCCTCCCGCTTCTCCGGCGGCGAGGACCGAGCGGGCGGCAGCGAGCTGCCGGAAGGGACGGTCGAGGAGGGCGGCGAGAGCGGGCTGCCGGCGGCGGCGGGAGCGGTGCTCCTGGAAGACACGACCGGGACCACCGACCTCTCGACCGACCTCCCCGGTGTTCCCTTCCCGCTGCCGGTGTCGGTGACCGCGCTGCCGGAGGACGAGGCGCCGGAGCCGCGGCTGGTGCCGGAGCCGGTGCCTGAAGCGGTGCCGCCGCCGGTCGTCGCGGCCCGCCCCGCGCCGGCGGCGCCGCCGGAGCCGGTCCCGGCCGAGCCGCCGCCGGCCGCCGAGCCCGCCGCGGGCGGCGTCGAGACCTACGTCCGCCGCGCCCCGGTGCCGGGGGGCGGCTGGATCCAGCTCGGCGGCATCGCCTTCTCCGCCGACCAGCCGGTCGCCCTGCTCAACGGCCGCGTGGTGAGCGTCGGGGAGGTGGTCGAAGGCTTCACGGTGATCTCGATCGCGCCCAAGCGGGTCGAGCTGCGCGGCCACGGCACGTCCCTCGTCCTGACCCTCGATTAGCCGGCTCGGAATGACCGGGGCTCGAGGCCTGTTCTCTGGGGGGAACCGGCCCCCTCCCTCCTTATGGACTGCCCACACCGCCAGCGCTTCGCCGCGCTCGTGCTCCGTCCGGAGCGCGAGATCGACCTCGGCGAGGCGGCGCTGCTGATCGCCGCCGAGGGCTGCGCGGGGCTCGACGTGGACGGCTGGCTCGCCCGCCTCGACGCGCTGGCCGGCGACCTGCGGCCGCGCCTCGCGGGCGTGACCTGCGACTTCGAGCGCCTCGCCGCTCTCCTCGACTTCGTCTACGGCGACCTCGGCCTGCGCGGCAACGACGCCGAGTACTACGACCCGCGGAACAGCTTCTTGAACGAGGTGCTCGAGCGGCGGCTCGGCATCCCGCTCTCGCTCGCCGTCGTCTGCATGGAGATCGGCCGGCGGGTGGGGGTGCCGCTCGTCGGCGTCGGCTTCCCGGGACACTTCCTCCTCCGCCACGCCCGCCATCCCCAGATCCTCCTCGACCCTTTCGACGCCGGCCGCTTCCTGACCGCCGACGACTGTGCCGAGCTGCTGGCGCGGGTGAGCGGCGGCGCCGTCCCCTTTCACCCCCGCCTGCTGCGGCCGCTCTCGACGCGCCAGATCCTGCTGCGCATGCTCTGCAACCTGCGCGGCATCTACGCCATCCGCTGCGCCGCGCGGCCGCTGCTGGCCGTGCTCGACCGCATCCTCCTCCTCGCCCCCGCCGACGCCGAGCCCCGCCGCGAGCGCGGCCTGGTGCGCCTCCACGCCGGCGACTTCTGGGGCGCCGTCGAAGACCTCGAGCTGTACCTCGCCACCGATCCCGAAGCCCCCGACGCGCGCGGTCTCACCGAGCTGGTCGTCGAGGCGCGGCGGCTGCTGGCCGTCAACTAGAGGCGCGCTCCCACCCGCGGCCGCCCCGATGAGCTCCGGCCGCAGGCGGGCACGTTGGCTGGCGATCGCAGGCCTCCTCGCGGCCTGTCCGCTGCCGGCGGCGCCGCGGCGCGGGGCAGCGGAGGCGGGGTGGAAGTTCACGATCGCGCAGGGGGAGACGGCGCCGGCGGTGGTGAAGGTCTGGAACCACTGCGCGTCGGCGTTCCACTACCGGGTCTCGGCGCCGAAGACGCCGTTCGCACAGCTCGGTCCGACCGCCGACCGCGTGCGGGTCGAAGCGGGCAAGACGGCGGACGTGGAGGTCGTTTTCGCGACCGCGGGGCTGGCGACGGGGTTCTACGAGGGGGAGGTGCTCGTCGAGTGCCTGGACTGCGGGCGCAAGCGCACCTTCGTCGAGGAGACCGAGGACTGGGTGGCGATCCGCGTCTGCGAGAGCCCGCAGCAGCGGTTCCCGGTGGAGATGACGGTCGTTCCCGCCCCGGCGCCCGCTCCTCCGCCGCGCCCGGCGAACGAAGTGCGCAACATCGACCTGGCGATGCGCGACCGCATGGCGGACGCCCTGGCCCGGCTCGCCGCCAAGCGCGGGCTGACGGTCGTCCCGGAGAGCCTGACGGTGCTGTCGCTGCCCGCGGGGGGCTTGGTGGCGGGCGTCCGCGTGGCGGAGCTCGAAAAGCTGACCGCGGCGGAGCTCGCGGCCGGCGCCGAGCTGCTCTTCCTCCACTTGGACCTGCCGGCGCCGGCGAGCGGCGATGCGATCCCCGCCGGCGAGTACGCGCTCTCCGTCCGCCTTCCCAATGCCGCGCTGCTCCTCGACGCGCAGGGCGCCGCCCTCCGCGAGCTGCCACTCGCCGCCGAGCGGCTGCCGGACGGCCGCACGGTCTACGCCGCCGCCCTCGCCCCCGAGCTCCTGCTGCCGGTCTGGTGCGCCGGCGAAGCCTCGCCCGCCGTCACGCTCTGGCGCGGCTGGCCGCTCCTCTGCCTGGCGGCCGGCTAGAAGGGGAAGAGCCGGATGAGGTTGAAGCCGAGGCGCACGTCGTCCTCGGCGAAGCCCGGCGGGAAATCGCTGCCCAGCATCTGATCGACGGTCGTGGCGCGCGAGTTGCCGAGCACGACCTCGAAGATGTGGCGCCCGACGTCGTGCGAGAAGCCGACGTGCCAGGCGGTGATGCTGCCGTCGAGGTCGCGGTTCGCCGGCACCACCTCCAGCTCGAGCAGCCGGCCGTGCGGCAGCGGCAGGGTGAGGCCGACGGGCACGTTCATGGCGTCGCTCAGCCGCGTCGTCTCGCCCACCCAGGAGGGAGCGACGAGGAGGTTCACGCCGCCGCCGAAGCGGCGGACGACGAGGAGCTGGGCGAAGGGCCGCGTGGGGTCGGCGACCCCTTCGCGCTCGAGCCGGTTGACTCCCGCGCGGACGGCGACGGACAGCGGCACCCGCCGCCGCTGCTCGAAGAGCAGGAGCTTGCCGAAGACCTCGTAGTCCTCCTGGAACGAGGAGCGGTAGAGCCCGAGGTCGAGCCTGCGGGTGAGGCCGAAGGTCATGCCGATGCCGACGTCGGCGGCGCCGTCGAGCCCCCAGAGGTCGTGCGCGCTGCCGTCCTGGACGGTCTGCTGGAAGCGGTGAGTGAAGAGGATCTCCCAGAGACGCGCCCCGACCGGGAAGGGTGTGGCGGTGTCGATCAGCCGGGTGCCGAGGGGATCGCCCTCCGCCGGCTGCTCCGCGGGCTCCTCGGCGGGAGGCGGCGTCGCCTCCGCTTCCTCTTCCTGCGCCAGGGCCGGACCGGCGAGCAGCGCGGCGACCAGGGCGGCGAGGATCCAGGACCCGCACGTCGCGACGCGGGCGTCAGTCATTCAGCGCTCCCTCCCGGATCCACCCGGCGATGCCGGCGATCTGCTCCGGCGTCAGGTACGGCGGCCCGTCCTGCGGCATGCGGTCGCCGCTGATGTCGGGGTCGCCGCGCAGCTTCTTGATGATGTAGCTGCGCTCCGGGTCGCCCGGCGCCACCCGCGGCAGGGCGCTGCCGAGCGAGGCGTGGTTGACCAGCAGGCCGTAGCTCTGCCCGGCCGCCAGCACCAAGCCGTTCTGTGCCGTCGCCGCGTCGTGGCAGCCGGCCTTGGAGCAGATCGGCGTGAAGATGTTGATCTGGATCTGCGAGAAGGTGAAGGCCGGGCCCTCGGGCCCCTCCACCGGCTCGGTGGGGCTCTTGACCGTGCCGCAGGCGGCGAGTGCCAGGGCCAGAAAGGCGGCAGCCGGCGGCGCACCCCGCACTAGTAACCGGGCCCCGGCGGCGGCGCGTCGGCGCCCACCCGCACCGAGCCGCGCATGTTGCAGCAGGCGGCGTGCGCCTGGCACCGGTATTCGAACGTCAGGCCGCTCTCGGCCGCGCTGAAGGTGCGCCGGAACGTCGCCCCCGACGCGGTGAACACGGCGCCGCTGTCGAAGGCGCCGTTGAGCGCGGTCACCGTGTGGGTCGGATCGCTGCCGCGCATCACCCAGGCGACGGTCTCGCCGGGCTGGATGGTGATCGATTTCGGCGAGAAGCTGTGTTCGCTCAGCTCGACGGTGACGGCCTGGGGGTTCGGTGCCGGCGGCGCGGTGGGGCCGCCTCCGCCGCCGCCACCACCGCAGGCGAGAGCGAGGAAGAGGGCGGCGGCGGCCGTCGAGGTGAGGAAGGCCCGCGTCGTGCGGTTGGAGAGGTCTCCTGGGAGCATCGCGCACCTCCTTTGCGTCGCTCGTCAGTCCCGCCAGCCCGCAGGCGGGTTCACGCCGGCGGCATCGAACCCTTTGGCCCCCAACCGGGACTCACGGGCGAGAGGAGCTATGCTCGCCGCCATGCCGGCGCAGGACGAAGGCTTGCTGCTGCAGCGGGTTGCGGCGCGGGATCGCAAGGCCTTCGAGGCCCTCTACCACCTCTACTACCGCCGCCTCTTCGGCTACGTCTTCAAGCTGACCCGGCGGCCGGAGCTGGTCGAGGAGGTGGTCAACGACGTGCTGTTGGCCGTCTGGCAGGGAGCCGGGCGCTTCGACGGCCGCTCCCGCCCCTCGACCTGGGTCTTCGGCATCGCCTACCACAAGGCGCTCAAGGCCCTCGCCCGCGCCGGCGTGCGGGCCGGGGCGGCCGAGGAGGAGCGGGTGGCGGCGGAGCCGGTCGACCCCGAGGGGCCGGAGAGCCTGATGGCGCGGCGGGAGCTGCAGAGCGTGCTCGGGCGGGCGCTCGCCACCCTCTCGCCGGAGCAGCGGGCGGTGGTCGAGATGACCTACGTCTACGGCTGCTCGTACCAGGAGATCGCGGCGGCGATCGGCTGTCCGGTGAACACGGTCAAGACGCGGATGTTCCACGCCCGCCGGAAGCTGCGCGACCTGTTGCCCGGGCTCGGCGTGAGCAGCCACGGCGGTTAGGGCGAGGCGGAGGGGACACACGATGGGACACGAGGCGCGCGGGCACGAGGAGCTGGAGCTGCTCCTCCCCTGGTACGTCAACGGCACGCTGGAAGCGGCCGAGCGGACGGCGCTCGAAGACCACCTCGCCGGCTGCCCGCGCTGCCGCGGCGAGCTGGCGCGCGAGGAGGGGCTGGCCGCGACCCTGCGCGCGGCGGAAGACGTCGCCCCGGCACCCCACCCGGCGCAGCTCGCCCGCCTGCTGGGCCGCCTCGACGGCGAGCCGCGCGCCGAGCGCCCGCCGCGGCGCCGGCCGGCGGCGCGCCTCGCCGCGCTGTGGGCCGGCACCCCGCGGCCGGTGCGCTGGGCCGTCGCGGCGCAGGCGCTCCTCGTCCTCGTCCTCGCCGCGGTGACCGGCTGGCGCGCCGAGGTCTGGGGCGCGGACTCCGTCCGCGAGGCCGCGGCAGTGGAGAACGGCGGCGCCGAGTTCCGCACGCTCGCCGACGAAGCGCCCGCCGCGGCGCCGGCCGGCGCGGCGCGCCTGCGTGTCCTCTTCGCCGAAGAGACTTCCGCCGGCGCGGTGCGCGCCATCCTCCAGCGCGTCGGCGGGCGGATCGTGGACGGCCCCTCGCCGCTTGGCGTCTACACCGTGGAGGTCCCCGCCGGCCCCGCCGCCGATCCGCTGGAAGTCGTCCTCGATCACCTCCGCGCGCAGCCGGAGGTCCGCTTCGCCGGGGAGGCGGCCGGCGGAGGGACGTAGTGCGTTCCGTCCCGGTGCTCGCCGTCGTCCTCGCCGCGGCGTGCGCCGGGGCGGGCGCTCCTTCGACCTCCCCCGCCGGCCCCGGCGGCCCCGCGCCCATCTCCGCCGACGACCGGCAGTTCAGCGGCCGGCAGGTGATGGTCACCCTGCCGCCGGGGCCGCCGCCGATCGTCGGCTGGGTCGTCCGCTCGCTCGAAGAGAAGTACCGCCTGCGCACCGTCTTCGCCTGGTCGCTCGCCTCGCTCGGCGGCGAGCGCTGCATGGTCTTCGAGGTGCCGCGCGGCCAAACGGTCGAGGAGCTGGTGGCGGCGTTGGAAGAGCACCCGCAGGTGGGGACGGCGCAGGCGATCCACGAGTTCGAGACCGCGGCGACCGGTTACAACGACCCCTACGCGCACCTCCAGTACGGCGCGCAGGCGCTCAACCTCGAGCAGGCGCACCGCATCGCCACCGGCAAGGGGGTGCGGATCGCCGTCGTGGACACCGGCGTCGACGTCGACCACCCCGACCTGCGCGGGCGGATCGCGCGCGTCGGCAACTTCGTCGACCGCGGCGAGCGGAGCTTCACCTCCGACGCCCACGGCACCGCCGTCGCCGGGGTGATCGCGGCGCGCGCCAACAACGAGGTGGGGATCGTGGGGGTCGCGCCCGGCGCCGAGGTGCTGGCGCTCAAGGCCTGCTGGGAGCAGCCGCCCGGCTCGCGCCGCGGCGTCTGCAACAGCTATACGCTGGCCAAGGCGGTGGACTTCGCGATCGTCGAGAAGGCGCAGGTCCTCAACTTCAGCCTCGCCGGGCCGGTCGATCCGCTGCTCACGCGGCTGATCGCCCGCGCGGTCGAGCGCGGCGTCACGGTGGTGGCCGCGCAGGGCGAGGGGCAGGGGCGGGAGTTCCCGGCCTCGCTCGACGGCGTGCTGGGGATCGCCGCCACCGATCCCGAGGGGGCGCTGCGCGGCGGCGCGCCGGCGCGGTCGCGGCCGCTCCTCGCCGCTCCGGGCATCGACATCCTGACCACCGCGCCGCGCAACGCCTACGACTTCTTCAGCGGCAGCTCCTTCGCCGCGGCGCACGTCAGCGGCGTCGTGGCGCTGCTGCTGGAGAAGCAGCCCAAGCTCACCCCGCGCGAGATCGAGCGCCTCTTCGAAGGAACGGCCCGCAAGGTCAACGGCGGCGGCGCCACGGCCGGCCTGATCGACGCCTGCGCGGCGCTGGCCAAGGCGACGGGAAGCGGCGGGTGTAGCTAGCGAAAACGGCGGGCACGGAGGCCCGCCGCTACGCACGACGACGTAGCGCCCGGCCTACGTGCCGGGCGTTTTCTTGTCCAGCTCCCCGATCAGCGCGTCCGAGGCCGGCCGCTCCCGCTGCAGCCGCGCCGCCACCTTCTCGGCTTCCCGCAGCACCCGCAGCGCGTTCTCGCCGGCCAGCTTCTTGACGTCCGCCTCGCTCCAGCCGCGGCGGAGGAGCTCCGCCAGGAGCACCGGGTAGTCGGCCACGTCCTCCAGGCCGAGCGGCACGCTCGGGATGCCGTCGAAGTCCGAGCCGATGCCGACGTGGTCGATCCCGGCCAGCCGCCGCGCGTGCTCGAGGTGGTCGGCGACCTCGGCGAGGGTGGCGCGCGGCGCCGGGTGCTCCTTGCGCCAGGCCTCCAGCGCGGCCTTCGCCGCCTCCGGGTCGCCGGGGTGGAGGGCCTTGAGGCGCGCCTCGGCCGCGTCCTCCTCGGCCCACCACGCCCGCACCGCCTCGGAGAGGAAGCCGGGCACGAAGGTCACCATCACCACGCCGCCGTTCTGCGGCAGCCGGCGCAGGACGTCGTCGGGGACGTTGCGCGGGTGGGCGTCGAGCGCCCGCGCCGAGGAGTGGGAGAAGACGACCGGCGCCGCGGCCGCGTCGAGCGCGTCGTGCATCGCCTCGGCCGAGACGTGCGAGAGGTCCACGAGCATGCCGAGGCGGTTCATCTCGCGCACCACCTCGACGCCGAAGGGCGAGAGCCCGCCGACCTTCGGCGCATCGGTCGCCGAGTCCGCCCAGGCGGTGTTCTTAGAGTGGGTGATC
>DASWHY010000685.1:0-6675 GCA_036397955.1 Thermoanaerobaculia bacterium
CGCCGTCCTCGCCGACCCCCAGGGCGCGATGTTCGCGATCTACAAGTCCCTCAACCCGCAACCGGAGCCGCCGGGCGAGTTCCGGCCCGGCCAAGTCTCCTGGCACGAGCTGGCGACGACCGACGGCGCCGCCGCCTGGGAGTTCTACTCCGCTCTCTTCGGCTGGCAGAAGACCGACAGCTTCGATATGGGCGGCGGCTGGATGTACGACATGTTCGGCTACGGCGGGGCGTCCAAGGGCGCCGTCTACACCAAGCCGGCCGAGATGCCGGGGCCGCCGGCCTGGATCTATTACGTCCGGGTCGAGGACCTCGACGGCAAGATCGAGAAGGTCAAGGAGCACGGCGGCAGCGTCCTCACCGGCCCGATGGAGGTCCCCGGCGGCGACCGCATCGCCATCTGCACCGACCCGCAGGGGGCGGTCTTTGCGATGCACGAGCGGAAGAGCTGACGCCCGGGGGACTTCGGAACAGGAGCGACCGCTCCTAGAGATAGATCAGCTCGACCCCCGGGAAGTAGGCGCGATACCGCCGAGGATCTCGCGTGAGCAGGCGAAAGCCGGCGACCGCCGCATGGGCACCGATGTAAAAGTCGGGGAGAGGTGCGGTCCGCGTCCCACCACGCCTCCGATACCGCAGGAAGGCCTTGCCGGCGAGGAAGGCGGCTTCGTAGGGAAGCTGCTCTCGGCGATAGAGACGCGGCGGAAGGGCATCCTCCACGTCCTCGATGCGCTGGAACCCGATCGATACCTCCGCATAGATCAGTGGATTGATCACCAGAGGAGCCTCGTCGGCCGCCGCCGCGAGCGCTGCGGCGGACCGGGCGAACCAAGTGGGGTCGTTGGTGGCGATGTCGAGCAGCACGTTGCTGTCGACGAGGACGGCGCGCGTCACCGCTTCCGCGTCAGCGCCAGGATCTCGTCGGTCGTCATGCGGACGTCGCCGCGACCGCGGAGGCGCTCGACGGCCTCGCTGCCACGGCTGCGGCCCTTCCTCGCTGCGGCCTTGACGAGCCGAACGACGTTGCCGTGGACCTCGAACTCCACTTCGGTCTCGGGCAGGAGGCCGAGCTTCTGCCGAATCTCGATCGGGATCGTGACCTGCCCCTTGGATGTGATCCGCATGGTAAGACTCTCCGCGGTAAGAATACTGCCTGCAGTGACCCGCAGCAACCGGAGCTCCCGAGCGGTGGCCGCTTCGACTGGTCGCGTTGGCAACGCCGGCCGCCAGGGCGCTAGAATCCTTTCGTCCACCTGCGGTCTCTCCCCGCGCATCCGAGGTACGAGGAGTCCTTGATGTCCGAGCAGTTCATCTACGTCATGAAAGACCTGCGGAAGCTCTACCCCGGCGGGCGCGAGGTGCTCAAGGGGATCTGGCTCTCTTTCTTTCCGGGGGCCAAGATCGGCGTCATCGGCCCCAACGGCGCCGGCAAGAGCACTCTGCTCAAGGTGATGGCCGGGATCGAGAAGGAGTTCGGCGGCGAGGCCTGGCCGGCCAAGGGGACACGCGTCGGCTGGCTGCCGCAGGAGCCGCAGCTCGACGCTTCGAAGGACGTCCTCGGCAACGTCGAGGAGGGGGTCGCCGAGGTACGCGCCCTGCTCACCCGCTTCGACGAGATCAACGCCCGCTTCGGCGAGGACCTCTCTCCCGAGGAGATGGACAAGCTCCTCGCCGAGCAGGCGCGGGTGCAGGACGCGATCGACCACGCCAACGCCTGGGAGCTCGACCGCACCCTGGACGTGGCGATGGACGCCCTCCGCCTGCCGCCGGGCGACGCCGAGGTCGCGACCCTCTCGGGCGGCGAGCGGCGGCGCGTCGCGCTCTGCCGCCTCCTCCTGCAGCGCCCCGACCTGCTGCTCCTCGACGAGCCCACCAACCACCTCGACGCCGAGTCCGTGGCCTGGCTGGAGCGCCACCTCGCCGAGTACGCGGGCACGGTCGTGGCGATCACCCACGACCGCTACTTCCTCGACAACGTCGCCGGCTGGATCCTCGAGCTCGACCGCGGCCAGGGCATCCCCTGGAAGGGGAACTACTCTTCGTGGCTGGAGCAGAAGCGCGACCGGCTGGCGGTCGAGGAGAAGCAGGAGTCGTCGCGGCGGCGCACCCTCGAGCGCGAGCTCGAATGGGTGCGGATGGCGCCGCGGGCGCGGCAGGCCAAGGGGAAGGCGCGGCTCAACGCTTACGACAAGCTGCTGGCCCAGGAGCGGGAGGCCGAGCGCCGCGCCGACCCCAACGAGATCCACATCCCGGCCGGGCCGCGCCTCGGCGACCTGGTGGTCGAGGCGAAGGGTCTGACCAAGGGGTACGGCGACCGCCTGCTGATGGAAGACCTCTCGTTCGCGCTGCCGCCGGGCGGCATCGTCGGGGTGATCGGCCCGAACGGCGCCGGCAAGACGACCCTCTTCCGCATGATCGTGGGGGCGGAGCGGCCGGACGCCGGGACGCTGCGGCTGGGCGACACGGTGAAGATCGCCTACGTCGACCAGAGCCGCGAAGCGCTCGACAGCGATCAGCCACTGTGGGAGTTCCTCGCCGACGGCCGGGACGTCGTGACGCTCGGCAGCCGCCAGGTGCCGGCCCGCTCCTACGCCGCGGCGTTCAACTTCCGCGGCCCCGACCAGCAGAAGCGGGTGCGCGACCTCTCCGGCGGCGAGCGCAACCGCGTCCACCTGGCGCGCACGCTCAAGGCCGGCGGCAACCTCCTCCTCCTCGACGAGCCGACGAACGACCTCGACGTGGACACCCTGCGGGCGCTCGAGGAGGCGCTCCTCGAGTTCGCCGGCTGCGCCGTCGTCATCAGCCACGACCGCTGGTTCCTCGACCGCGTCGCCACCCACATCCTCGCCTTCGAAGGCGAGTCGCGCGCGGTCTGGTTCGAGGGCAACTACGAGGCCTACGAAGAGGACCGCCACCGCCGCCTCGGCGCCGAGGCCGACCAGCCGCACCGGATCAAGTACCGCAAGCTGGTGCGGGCCTAGCCGGCGAACGAACCCTCACGCAGGAAGCGGGCGAGCTCCAGCCAGACGACCGGGTGCGACAGAAGGTCGTTGTGGCCGGCGCCGGGGATGGGGACGAAGCGCGTCGTCTCCGCCGGCAGCGCGGCGGCCAGCTTCTCCCCCAACCGGAAGGGGATGATCGAATCGTCGCGGCCGTGGATCAGCAGGGCCGGCACGCGGATGCGCGGCGCCGCGTCGAGCGAGTCGTAGCGCTCGACGACGAGCAGCCCGCCGAGCGGCGTGAAGTGGACCCGCGCCACGTCGCGCAGCGACGACCAGGAGGAGAGGGCGACGAGGCCGGCGACGCCGTGCTCCGGCTCGGCGGCGAGCGCCACCGCCACCGCCGCGCCCAGGGACCAGCCGCAGGCGACGAGCGGCCGCTCCGGATGGCGCGCCGCCAGCCAGGCGAGCCCGGCCGCGCCCGCCGCCGCGAGCCCCGCCTCGCTCGCCCGCCCGCCGCTCCGGCCGTAGCCCGGGTAGTCGATCGCCAGGAACGGCGCGCCGAGCCCCCGCAGCTCGTCGAAGAGCCCCGCCCGCCGCATCGTCTCCAGGTTCTCGCCGTTGCCGTGGAGGAAGAGCACGGCCGGCGCACCCGCCGGTACCGCTTCCGGCGCCCACGCCCAGCCCACGACCTGCAGGCCGCCGGGAACCTGGAGCATGACCTCTTCGAGCGGCGCAGGCGCCGGCGGCACCCGCACCGGCGGCGCCGGGTAGAGGACCTGCTGGGTGAAGGAGCCGAGCATCAGGAGGGCGGCGAGGCCGAAGCCGGCGGGGAGGAGGAAACGCACCCGGCTGCCGTCGCGCACGATCTCTATTGTGCGCCCTCCGGCTCCTCCACCGCGAGCCAGGGGCTGATGGCGCCGCCGGGCTAGGATGCGGGCCGAGAGGAGGAGCGCGATGAAGGACCGCAGGAGACCGTCGGCGACTTTGGCCGCCGCCTTCGCCGCCGCCCTCCTCGCCGCCTGCGGCGGCGGGAACGAGGCGGACCTGGAAGAGGCCGCGCTGCCGGCGACGACGGAACCCGCTGGCACGGCCGCGCCGGCCGAGGCCGGGGCGCCGGGAGGCGCCGTCCGGGTCGATCCCGCGCTTCCCGCCTACCGCCCCGCCGGGAGCCTCGCGGGCACCCTCAACTCGATCGGCTCGGACACCCTCAACAACCTGATGACCCTATGGGCCGAGGCCTTCCGCCGCCACCACCCGAGCGTGCAGACGCAGATCGAAGGCAAGGGCTCCTCCACCGCGCCGCCGGCGCTCATCGAGGGCACGGCGCAGCTCGGGCCGATGAGCCGCGCGATGAAGGCGAGCGAGATCGACGCCTTCGAGCGCGAGTTCGGCTACCCGCCGACGCAGGTGCGAGTGGCGATCGACGCCCTCGCCGTCTACGTCCACCGCGACAACCCGCTGGCGCGCCTCACCCTGCCGCAGGTGGACGCCGCCTTCGGCAAGTCGCGCGCCTGCGGCCAGCCGCGGCCGATCGACACCTGGGCCGCCGCCGGCGTCGGCGCACCGCTCGCGGCGCGGCCGATCAGCCTCTACGGCCGCAACTCGGCCTCCGGCACCTACGGCTTCTTCAAGGAGAAGGCGCTCTGCGGCGGCGACTTCCGCGACACCGTCAAGGAGCAGCCGGGGTCGGCGTCGGTGGTGCAGGGGGTGAGCGAAGACCCCGCGGGCATCGGCTACAGCGGTATCGGCTACCGCACCTCGGGGGTCAAGCCGCTGGCCCTCGCCGCGCGCGACGGCACGCCCTTCGTCGGCGTCGATCCGAAGGACGTGCTGGCCGGCCGCTACCCGCTCTCTCGCTTCCTCTACGTCTACGTCAACCGCGCGCCGGGCAAGCCGCTGCCGCCGCTGGTGGCGGAAACCCTGCGCTTCGTGCTCTCGCGCGAGGGGCAGGAGGTGGTGGTCAAGGACGGCTACCTGCCGCTCCCCGCCGGGGTGGCGCAGGAGGAGCTAGAGAAAATTCTGCAATAAGGATCGCGTTTTCCGAGGGGGTTCCCAGGATAGCCAACCTGGAATAACCATTGCAGAGCACAGGGGCGGTGGAAGCTCCATCGTGGGGCTCATCCAGGACGGGCGTTCCAACTTCCACAGGAGAACATGCGATGAAACTTCTAGCTCTGTCCCTGTTGGCAATCGCGCTGATCGCTGCGCCGGTCGCCGCCCAGAGCGAGCAGGATCCGCAGGCGATTCCGCCGGTGCAGGAGGAGCGCACCAACCCGGACGCGCCTGCGATCACCGGCGACTCGGGGCTGACGATCACGGGCACGGTCGTGTCGTTCACCGACAGCGCGGTGGTCCTCAGCAGCACGGCCGGCGACCTGACGATCCAGATCACCCCGCAGACCGCCAGGCCGGCCAGCTTTACCACCGGTGAGAACCTGGCCATCGACTACGTGCGCAACTCGAACGGCACGATGATCGCCACCGCGATCCGTCCGGTGGGGACCCCCGGCACGGAGATCGACCACACGCTGCAGGCCCCGACGACCCCGGCGGTCGAGACCGAGGTCACGGCCGAGGTCGAGGCCGACGTGGACGCTGACGTCGAAGCCGAGGTCGCGGCCGACGTGGACGCCGACGAGGAGTCGCTCCCCGAAACCGGCAGCGCGGTGCCCCTGGCCGGGCTGATCGGCCTGCTGGCGCTCGCCGCCGCGACCGCGCTGCGCACCCGCAAGGCCTGACGCGGGCGCCCGAGCGCGCATAGGATCCTTTCGACGCCCCGGGGGCCGTGCCTGAACGGCGGTCCCCGTCAGGGCCTTTCCGCCCCGATGGATTCTCACCACGCAGTCCCCCGGCGAGCCCGCAAGGGCTCGCTACGTCTTCTGGAACGACTTCTCTGGGTGGTCGCGGCGCTGGGGATCGGCTGGTTCCTGTTCGCCCAGCTCGAAGGGGACCTCTACCAGGCGCGCGAGGAAGCGCGGCTCGAGAAGCGGGCCGCCGCCCGGCCCACGGAGCTCCCCGGCGAGGAGGAGCCCCCGCCGGCGGCGGCGCCGCCGGCCCCGCCGGGCCGCGCGGTCGGCAAGCTGGCGATCCCGCGGCTCGGGCTTTCGGTGTTGGTGGCGGGCGGGGCCGACAAGCGCACCCTCCGCCGGGCGGTGGGGCACATCCCGGGCACGGCGCTGCCCGGCGAGGCGGGCAACGTCGGGCTCGCCGGCCACCGCGACCGCTACTTCCGGCCGCTCAAGGACGTGCGGCGGGACGACGAGATCACCCTCACCACGCCGGAGGGCACCTTCCGCTATCGGGTGGAGTGGACCGAGGTCGTCGAGCGCACCGCCGTCCACGTGCTGGACGACACCGCCGCGCCGGCGCTGACGCTGGTGACCTGCTACCCCTTCTACTACGTCGGCCCGGCGCCCAAGCGGTTCATCGTCCGCGCCCGGCAGATCGGCCACGAGCCGCCGCCGGCGGCCGGCGCGGCGCCCTAACCCTAGCCTTCGCCGCCGCCGTTCAGCTCTTCGGGCAGAAACCGGTACTGCGCGGCGCAGAAGGCGCACTCGGCGACGATCTCGCCGCGCTCGTCGCGCAGGTGGTCGCGGTCGTCGGCGGCGAGCAGCGCCAGGTGGCGTTGCAGGCGCTCGCGGCTGCAGCGGCAGCGGTAGCGCAGCGGACGGCTCTCGACGACCTCGCGGTCGAGCCCGGCGAAGAGGGTGGCGAGCACCTGCTCGGCGCCCCCC
>DASWHY010000686.1:0-4867 GCA_036397955.1 Thermoanaerobaculia bacterium
AGTCGAGCTCGAGCGAGGCGTGGTTCGCGCCTACGAGGCGCGGACCGGCGCCCGGCGATGGACCTGGGATCCGATCCCGACCGATCCCGCAGACCCGGCGCGCAAGACGTGGAAAGGCGACAGCGCCGATCGCACGGGCGCTGCAAACGCGTGGGGAGTCATCTCCGCGGACCCGGACCGGGACCTCGTCTTCGTTCCGACGAGCAGCCCCAGCCCGGACTACTACGGCGGGGAGCGGATCGGGGCGAATCAGTACGCGAACTCGGTCGTCGCGCTGCGCGCCTCGACCGGGAAGGTCGTCTGGCACTTCCAGGTCGTGCACCACGACCTCTGGGACTACGACGTCGCGGCGCAGCCGCTGCTGGTCACGGTGCGGCGCGGCGGCGCCGAGGTGCCCGCGGTCGCGGTCAACACCAAGATGGGCAACCTCTTCCTGCTCCACCGCGAGACCGGCGCGCCGCTCTACGGCGTCGAGGAGCGGCAGGTGCCGGCGAGCGACGTCGAGGGCGAACAGGCCGCCGCGACGCAACCGTTCCCGGCCAACCCGCCCCTCGTCCCGCAGCGCTTCGCGGCCGGCGAGCTCTTCGCCCTGACGCCCGCGGACCGCGAGAGCTGCGAGGCCCTGCTGCGCGGGGCGCGCAACGAGGGGATGTTCACGCCGCCGAGCCTCGGCGGCACGCTGGTCTATCCCGGCAACGCCGGCGGCGTCGCCTGGGGGGGCGCGGCCTGGGACCCCGAGCGCGACCTGATGCTCGTCAACACCATCCGGCTCGGCTTCCTGGTGCGGCTCATCCCGCGCGAGGAGATGACAGCGCGGCGTGCGGAAGCCGCGGCGAACCGCCTGCGGGGCGAGCTCGCGACCCAGCGAGGCACCCCGTACGGCATGTACCGCGAGCCCTTCCTCGCCCCGAGCGGCCTCCCCTGCACGCCGCCCCCTTGGGGGACGCTCGTGGCGGTCGATCTCGCGACCGGCGAGAAGCGGTGGGAGGTGCCGAACGGAGTCGCCGAGCTGCCGGGCGGCGCGCGCATCGACGGCCTGCCCGGGTTCGGCGGGCCGCTCGTCACCGCCGGCGGGCTCGTCTTCCTCGCCGCCGCCTTCCGCGACGACCGCCTGCGCGCCTACGACGTGGAGACCGGCAAGGTGCTCTGGGAGGCCGCGCTCCCGGCCGGCGGCCAGGCGACGCCGATGACCTACCTCGGCCGCGACGGCACGCAGTACGTGGTCCTCGCCGCCGGCGGGCACGGCAAGGCCGGCACCCGCCAGGGGGACTCCCTGGTCGCCTTCGCCCTGCCCTGAGTTCTCCGCCGCCTACGCCGCCGGCCACCGGACCTCGCGCGAGGCGGTGCGGCGCCGGCTCCGCCGCCTTTCGCGGACGCCGCGGCGGACCGCGCGCAGGGCCTCCCGCAACTCCTCCCGCTGGGGTGAGGAGAGCTCGACGCCGCCGAAGCTCTCGCGCAGGTAGAGGTCGACGATGCGCGCGGCGGGCGCGGCGACCTCGGGGTGGCGGCGGGCGGCCACGCCGCGCAGGGCGAGTGGCGCGAGCGAAGGCGGCAGGCGCGCTCCCTCGCGCTCCAGCCGGCGGCGGAGGGCGCGGTAGGCCGCGGTGGCGGTGAGCAGCGGGCGGCGGCGGAGCCAGACGAGCGCGAGCGCCGCGGCGAGCGCGGCCGAGGCGAGGAGCCAGGGCCAGAGCTCCCCGGCGCCGGGGGCCTCGACGCCGGGCGCGACCGGCGCCGGCGCCTCGGCCGGCGCCGCCGGCGACTCCGGCGGGCGCGGCGCCGCCGCGTCCGGCCGGTCGAAGAGCGCCTTGATCTCCAGCCAGAGCGAGCGCAGGGTGCGGAAGATGGTGAGCTGGTCGTAGAGCCCGAAGGTCAGGACGTAGCGGTCCCAGCGGAAGAGCAGGAAATCGTAGGCCTGCCGCACGACGGCGAAGGCCCCCTCTGCGCTCGCCAGCGGCCGCCCGGCCGGCGGCGTCGGGTCGAAAGCGCGCCAGCCCGCCCCCGGCAAGTAGGCCTCCACCCAGGCGTGCGCGTTGGCGTCGCGCACGATGTAGTAGCCCTCGAAGACGTTGTACTCGCCGCCGAGGAAGCCGGTCACCAGGCGCGCCGGTACCCCTTCCGCCCGCAGCATCAGCACCATCGCCGAGGCGAAGTACTCGCACTGGCCGCTGCGGTAGGTGAAGAGGAAGTCCTCGATCGGGTTGTCGGCCGCGCGGCCGGTGAAGTCGGCGGTGTAGGCGTACTGCCCGCTGAGGTGCGTCTCGAGGCGGCGGATGCGCTCGGCGAGCGGCCCCTCCCCCATCACCCGCGCCGCCAGCTCGGCGATGCGCGGCGTCACCCCGCCGCGGTCGAGCGCCGCGTCCCCCGCCGCCGGCGCCGGGCCGCGCGCCGCGTCCACCGGCCGCGCCGCCATCCCCACCTTGTAGTAGAGGGTCTCGACCGGCACGTAGGGCAGGGAGACCGCGCCGCCGCGGTCGACGTCGAGCGCCGACGACACCGTCGGCACGACGACCAGCGTCTCGACCGGCAGCGGCAGGCTGGCGCTGCGCATCGGCTGGCGCCAGACCTCGACCCAGGCGGCCGGCTCCCCCGGCACCAGCCAGAAGCGGACGCCGCGCCGCCGCGCCAGCGCTCCCGCCTTCGGCGAGCGGCCCCAGCGGCCGCCGTCGTAGATCTCGTGGGTCGCCGCCTTGAAGCGCATCTCCTCGACCGGCTGCACGCCGCCTTCGAACTGCAGCCGCAGCGCCACCTCGCGGCTCTCGCGGATCTGGCCGATCGAGTCGAGCGTCACCTCCTCGGTGAAGCCGGCGGCCTCGATCGTGCTCCCCATCGGCGGCGCGCCGCGGCCGACGATGTAGGGGGCGCGCAAGCGTGGCAGGGTGGCGAAGAGCGGGATGGCGAGGACGGCGCTCGCCGCGGTGGCGATCGCTAGGAAGCCGCGCAGCGGCAGCCGCGGCCCGGCCGGCTCGTGCCGCCCGAAGCCGGCGAGCACGTGGAGGTAGGCGAAGCGGGCGAGGAGGAAGAGCGCGAGGCCGGCGAAGGCGAGCAGGTAGAGGACGATCGAGGGGTGGACGCTGGTGCCCATCGCGGCCAGGAAGAGGAAGAAGACGCCGAGCGCCACCTGCCACTTGTCGCGCTCGCGGCGCAGGGCGAAGAGCTTGACCGCGAGGGCGAAGAGCGCCAGGTCGAGCACCGGCCCGACCAGGCGGCCGCGGCCGAGGACGAAGACGTCGAAGACGAAGACCGGCAGGTAGGCCAGCCCGAGGACGTTCATCCCCCAGGCCGGCAGCCAGCGCGGCTCCTCGCGCCACGCGCGGTGGAGGAACCAGCCGACCGCCGCGAGGTAGGCGAGGAGGAACGGCCAGCGCACCATCTCGTTGAACGGCAGCGGCAGCGGCGCGAGGAACGCCAGCGCCCCGAGCAGCAGCCGCTTCTCGCGGGCGAAGCTCACGCGGCCCCTCCCCCTGCCGCCGCGTCCGCGGCGGCGTGAGGTCGGGCGGCGAGCTTCCGCGGCTCCATCACCACCCGCAGCTCCGGCACGCGCGGGTCGCCGCCGGCGAGCGGCTCGGGGCGGCGCGGCACCGGGCCGATCAGCGCCAGCGCCTCCAGCACCGCGACCCGCTGGCGCGCGCCGGCGGCGAAGGGGAGGGTCTTGTCGCGGGTGACGAGCTGCACCTCGTAGCCGCGGGCGAGGGCATCGACGGCGGCCGTCGCGGCCTCCGAGACCAGGCGCTCGAAGCGCTGCCGCGCCGCCTCGTCGGGCAGCTCGCCGACGCCGTTGTCGAAGATCACCGCCAGCCGCCGGCTGCGCTCGGCCTCGCGCTCCATGAAGACCAGCTCGCCGGTGCGCGCGGTCTGCTTCCAGTGGATGCTCCGCGTGTCGTCGCCGCGGCGGAAGGCGCGCAGGGCGTGGAGGTCGTGCCCCCAGCCGGCGCGGCGGGTCGTCTGGTGGCCGATCGGCGAGGCGCCGTCGCGGCGCGGCGGCGCGGCCGGGAAGAGCTCGGGGTAGACGACGAGCTCGCTGGCGCTGCGGAAGCGGACGCCCTTCTGGAAGAGGCCGAAGGGGAAGAGGCTGGTGACGTGCGCCGCCGGGAACGGGTGGCGGCCGCGCGCGCCGAGCAGCAGCTCGAGCTGGCCGCGGCTGCGCCCGCGCCGCGGCAGGTAGGGCACCAGCAGCGGCTGCCCCTGCCGCCCGAGCGAGACCAGCAGCAGCCAGCGCCCGGCGAGGCGCCCGGTGTTGTACAGGCGCAGCCCGACGCTGAACGGCGTGTTGGCGAAGACCTCGTGCGGCGGGTCGAGCTCGACCGCCAGCCCGCGCACGTTGGCGCGCGAGGTCACCCCCGACACCAGCAGCGCCCCGAGCATCACCGCCAGCACCATGTAGAGGGCGTTGTTGCCGGTGTTCGTCGCCGCCACCGCCGTCACCAGCGCCAGCAGCACGTACCAGAGCCCGACCTGGGTGATGCGGATGCCTTCGGGAACGGTGCGGGGCATTTGGGGTCTAGTCCGTCGCCGGCTGCCTTTACCGGCGCGCTTGTGCGCCCGGTGCAGGGGCGGGGGCATCCGGCTGCTCTCCGGGCCTTCCCAGCTCGGCGTGCAGCGCTCGGGCCTTCTCCCGGAAGAAGGCGATCTTCTCCTTGGGGGACAAGTCCTTGAGACTCGCGTAGTGCGCTTCGCGGATGCTGCGCACCAGCTCGACGGCTCTAATGTTGGCTTCCAGCATTGACCTACCCTCCTTCAACCCTCGTGACTTCGCGCGGAGAATGAATCGGCAGCGGCTTGTAGCCCTGCTCCAAATTGACGGAGCTGAACAGGCGAATCTTGTCAAAGTGCACGATGTGCTTGAAGTTCCAGCTCACGAGCAGGTCCA
>DASWHY010000687.1:0-11270 GCA_036397955.1 Thermoanaerobaculia bacterium
CTGCACGGCGACGGCTTTCGCATCGCGCACGTCCACAAGCACCTGGACCAGATCGGCCTTCGCCAACGCGCGCACGGAAGGAACGGAGAGAGAGGCGGCCAGGAATTTGACGCCGAGAGGCACGTCGCGGACCGCCGTGACGCGGCGGAGCTCCTGCGGGCCGCTGGCCGCGGCCGCAACCGCCACGTCCCGTAGGCCGCTCTTCTCTCTGGCGGCCCGCACGGCGGTGAGGCGCAGGACCGGATCGAGCTTGCTCGATGCCAGTGGAGGGAGCGGCGCCGGTGGACATTCCTCCGGCTCGGCGCGGGCGGACGCGGTCGCCACCGCGGCCGCGGACGGAGGGCGCTTGCGCGCCGTGCCTCGGGCCTTCGTGGGCGGTTTCCTCGGCTTGGCCATGTCTCTGCTCCTCCAGCTCCGTGCTCAGAACTTCGACGCCCCGATCCACGTCCCCCACTTGTTCACGCCGGCGGCGAACTTGGTGTAGCTCCAGATGGTGCTGTTGTCGACGGGGTCGTTGGCGATGCCGGCGTAGTCGCCCCAGCGGTTGCGGCCCAGGGTGTCGAGGCGGACGTAGCGGGCGGTGCCGTTCTTGAGCGGGGCGCTGGGCTGGAGGGCGCCGAGGGGGTCGGTCGCCAGGCGGCCGCTGTAGCGGGCGCTGGCGTGCTCCGCGGCGCCGGAGCGGGAGAAGACGAGCGTCATGTTGCCGTTGCCGTCGGGCATCACGGCCGGGAAGAAGTAGTGCCGGCCCGTGACGCCGTAGACCCCCTGCTGGGTCATCGCGCCGGTGCTGGCCTCGATCTGGAACCAGTGGGCGACGGCCGTATTCTCGCCGCCGCTGGTCCAGGCGTGGCGCGAGGTGAGGGCCGCCCACACCGAGCCGCCGCGGAAGACGGCGTTGAGGACGCGCACGTCGCCGGTGTCGAGCCGCGTCGAGCTGCCCTTCTGGGTGGCGTCCGGCGGCAGGCCGTAGGGGCGGGTGCCGATGTTGCGGCGAGTCATCACCGGCGTGCCGAGCGGGTCGGTGAGCGCCCAGAGCGAGAGCAGCGTCCGCGTCGGCGTCTGGGTGCTGGGGAAGAGCGAGTTGACGAAGTACTGCACCTGCGGCGCGCCGTAGGTGTGGCAGGGCTGGAGGGTGAAGGCGGTCGAGCCCTCCGCGTTCTTGAAGTTCACCAGGTCGCGGAAGGTGATGGCGCCGCCGAAGTAGGCGCCGGTCGAGGGAGCGCTCCCCTTGGGCACGATCCGCACCTTCGAGTACTGGAAGCCGCCGCCGAAGCGGAACATGTTGGCGGTCAGGTAGAGCGCCTGCGCGTCGACGCCGAGGCCCGGGTAGTCGGCCCAGTTGTTGGTCTGCGTCGAGCCGTCCTTCGTGGCGTCGAGCTTGTAGTTCCGCCAGCCGCCGAGCGGGTCGGAGGTCTTCGAGATCGACAGCAGGAAGAACGAAGTGTTGTTCGCCCCGAGCGCCACCGCCAGGAGCACCCAGCGGCCGGCGTGCTGGTCGTAGAGCGCCTTGGGATCGAAGATCTTGGCCTGCGAGATGACGTTGGCGAACCAGGCCACCAGGGTCTTCTGGAGGACCGGCGAGCCGCCGGTCTTGCGGTAGACCTCGACCGAGGCGTTGACCGCCGCGAGGACGTGCTGCGGCCCGGCGGCGAGGGTGCAGTCGGCGGGGAGCCACTGGGTGTCGGCGACGCCGCCGAAGGTGCCGACGGTCGCGGGAGCGGCGGCGGCCTCGGCGGTGAGCGGTGCGCCGGCCGCGCCGGCGACCGCCGCGGCGGTGAGGGGCGTCGGGGCGCGCCGCCCGCGATCCACGGCCAGAGTCGCCGCCGCCCGTGCCCGTCCGGCGAGGGCGCGCAGGCGAGTGCGCGGCGCGGCGTTCTTGAGCTTGGCGAAGTCCTCGAGGTCGATGGGGTAGCGGGTGGTGGCGGGGCGCGGGCGATCGAAGCGCAGGTCGGCCTCGGCGGCCAGTCCCTGGGTCAGGGGAGCCTGGCCGGGCTCGAAGTCGGCGCCGGCCGCCGCCCGGCCGCTCCGCGGCACGCTACGGACGCGCTGGAGGCGATGCGCCGGGGCGGCGGCCTCGGCGGTGCGCGCCTTGGGGGTCTTGGTCCTGCGGCGCGCCGGCTTCCGTTTCGCGGCCATCGGTTCCTCCCGCCCGCTCAGGGCTTTCCGTCCGGCGGCGGCCGGTCGTCCGGATCGTCCGGCCCGCCGCGGCGCGCCCGCTCCTTGAGGCGCTCGTACTCGTGCCGCGGCAGCGGCGTGCCGTGCGTCACCGCACCGGGCCCGCGCTCGGCGGTGCGCTCCTTCCCGCCGCTCTCGGGAGCGATGGGATCGAACTCGCGTCCGGCTTCGCTCTCGCCGTGTTCGCTGGTCACGCGATCTGTTTCCTTCTTTCCTGACATTCTACCCCTACGCCTCCTTGCGGCCGGCGTCCCCCTTCAAATAGCGGTCCAGAAAGACGAGGATGGCGGCGTAGGCCTCTTCCTGGTTCTCCTTCTTGGCGAAGCCGTGCCCCTCGTCGTCGAAGACGACGTACTCGACGGGCACGCCGCGCTTGCGCGCCGCGGCGACGATCTCGTCCGACTCCACCTTGAGGACGCGCGGGTCGTTCGCCCCCTGCAGCACGATCAGCGGGCGCTCGATCTTCTCGGCATGGAAGAGCGGCGAGATGCGATGGAGGTACTCCTTGTCCACCGCCGGGTCGCCCATCTCCTTGTACAGCGCTTGGCGGAACGACTCCCACCAGGGAGGCACGCTCTCCAGCGTCCGCGGCCAGTTGGCGACGCCGAAGAGGTCGACGCCCACCGCGAACTCCTGGGGCCGGAAGGCGAGGGCCGCGAGCACCATGTAGCCGCCGTAGCTGCCGCCGATGATGCCGATCCGCTGCGGATCGACAGCGCCGGTCTCGACCAGCATCTTCTTGCTCGCCACGCAGTCGTCGAGGTCGGCGTTACCGTGCTTGCGGTCGTCCATCTTGTAGAACGTTTTGCCGTAGCCGCTGCTGCCGCGGTTGTTGACGGCGTAGACGACGTAGCCGTGGTTGGCGAGGACCTGGATGAAGCCGCTGTAGCCGACGCGCGACTGGTCGCCCGGCCCGCCGTGCACCCAGACCAGCGCCGGGAGCTTCGCGCCGCCCTGCGCCTGGTGCGGCAGGTACAGGATGCCGGGGATCTCGACGCCGTCGTAGGAGCGGAAGCGGACGACTTTGCCCTCGACGAGGTGCTCGGGGTCGATCGCCGGGTTCAGGTTCTGGGTCAGCCGGCGCGGCGCCCCGGCCGCGCCCAGGTCGTGGACATAGAGGTTGCGCGGCGAGCGGCTGGTGTCGGCGTAGAAGGCCATGCGCCGGCCGTCGCGCGAGATGTTGACCGCGGTGATGTCGGCGTCCGGCAGCTTCGGCAGCGCGACCGGCTGCATGGTCGCCGCCTCGAAGAGCCGCACCTCGGTCCTGGCGTCGGCGTTGATGCCGACGGTCAAGTAGCGGCCGTCGCGCGAGAAGGTGGCGTAGGTGACGTCCCAGTCGGGGCGGAGGACCTCCTGCCGCGCGCCGGTGGCGAGGTCGTGGCGCACCAGGTGCTGGAACTCGCCCCCCTCGTCAGTGGTGAAGAGGAGGGCCTTGCCGTCCGGCGTGAACTCCTGGGCGTTGGCGCTGACGCCGTCGCCGCCGGCGAGCTTCTTCGTCTCGCCGCTCGTGCGGTCGTGGAGGTAGAGCTCCACCTCGGAGGTGCCGACGGGCTTCGCCAGCCCCAGCCAGCGGCGGTCAGGAGAGATCGCCCCGACATCGAGCGCCTGCTCGTTCTTGTAGAGCAGGGTGCGGCCGTAGCCGTCGAGGCTCACCTCGTAGAGATCGAAGACCTTGGCATCGCGTTCGTTGGTCTGGAGGAAGAGCGAGCGGTCGTCGAGCGAATAGCCGAAGAAGAAGGCCTTGAGCTTGTCGCCCGGCGTGAGGTCGCGCGCCGTGCCGTCGAGCTCGCGGACGTAGACGTGGGTGAGCTCGTTGCCCCCCTGGTCGCTCTCGTAGGCGAAGCGCTCGTCGGCGGGGAAGTAGCCGCGGACGAGGACGGCGTCGGCCGTCGAGCGAGTGAGCGGCAGCGGCGCGCCGCCGCCCACCGGCACGGCGTAGGCGTTGAAGACGCCGCTCTGGTTGCTGCTCACCAGGACCTTCGTGCCGTCCGGCGAGAAGGAGGAGCCGGACATGTTCGTGGTGGCGAGGAACTGGGAGATGGTGTACTGGGGGACCTGATCCACAGCGGGGGCTGGTGCGGCGGCGGCCGGCGCCTGGCCGTTGGTCCCGTTGCAGTTGGCCGCGGCAGGCGAGTCGGCGGCGAGGAGCGCCATGAGGAGAACGGCGAGGCCGTCGAGGAAGCTGCGGAGCATGGTCGTCATCGGGTCTCCTTTTGCATTTCAGTGTAGCCGGTGAGCTCGACGTAGCCGCGGCCGGCGACCGGTGCGCCGGCGGCGGTCCCTTCGACCGCCACCGCGCCCTCCCAGTAGCGGAAGGCGCCGCGGTGCTCCTGGTCGGTGAGCAGCGGGCGGACCTCGAGGTCGAGCTCTGCCGACGGTACCCGCACCCGCCAGCGCGCCGGGTAGGAGCCGCCCGCGGGGCTTTCCCAACGGGCCAACTCCGCGACGGCGAAGTCGCGGCGTGCGAGGTGGCGCTTGGCGCCGTCCGCGGCGACCAGCGAGCCGCCGCTCGCCGGGTCGATGCCGCCGTCCGCCAGGCGCAGGCGGTAGAGCATCAGCTCGCGGCCGTCGGCGAGCTGAAGGGCGAACCAGTCCCAGCCGACTTGTCCGGGCGACAGCGAGCTGGTGCTCCACTCGCGGTCCATCCAGGAGAGGCCGCGCACCGTGAGGTCCTGTCCGTCGAGGCGCAGCCGGCCGGCGGTGGGCATGCGGGTGAGCGAATAGTAGTAGGACGCCTGGCCCGGCGCCGCGCCCTTCCGCGAGAGGCCGCCGTCCCCCTGGAGGACCGGCGGCTTGCCGGGGGCAAGACGGAGGTCGAGGGCGACCTCGCCGGCGGCGGCGTGGAGGGTGAGCGGGCCCCAGGCCGCGGCAGCGGCCGGCGAATTCACCGAGCCGGACGCCTCCCAGCGGTCCAGCCAGACGCGGAAGGGCCTGGCCTCGGCGCCGGCGAGGCCGAGGGCGCCGCGCCGGAAGCGCTCGAAGGCATGGAAACGGCGGCCCTCGACGTCGGTCAGCGCGAAGTGCGCGAGCCAGGCCTCGCGCGCCGCCCAGTGCGAAGCCCGCGCCACGGCGCCGGGCGCCAGCGCGTTGCGGAAGAAGGTGAGCTGGTAACCGAAGCGCCGGCCGCCCGCGGCCTCCAGGTTGCCGGTGAAGTACCACCACTCAGTGCGGAAGGCGGGATGGGGACCGTGGTCGGCGGGGAAGACGAAGCCGCGCGGCGCCAGCGCCCGCGCGAAACCCGCCTCCGACGACGCATCCAGGACCCTCGCGACCGACAGCCGAGCCGCCACCGGCGGCCGCTCCGGCTCGCGCAGCAGCAGCCATGCAGCCCCTCCCGCGAGTAGCAGGACGGCCACGACGAGCGCCGCGCGCCGCGCGTTCAACAGCGCTCCTCACTCCTCCCGCAGCGCTTCGGCCGGAGGCGTCCGGGCCATGCGCCAGGCGGGGTAGAGGCCGGCGAGGAGCGCCGCGCCGAGGGTGAGGGCCAGGGGCTGGAGGAAGACTTCGGGGGCGAGGTCGAGGCGCACCGTCCAACCGAAGGAGCGGCGGTTGACGACGTGGACCATGACCGCCGCCAGCGCCAGCCCGAGCGGCAGCGACAGCAACCCGGCGGCGAGGCCGAGGAGGCCGGTCTGAGCGGTCACGAGTCGCCAGAGCTGGCCGCGCGTCAGGCCGTTGGCGCGCAGCACGGCGAGCTCGCGGGCACGCTCGAGCTGCAGCGCCATCAACGCCGACAGCACGCCGATGAAGGCCACGAGCCCGGCGAGCAGCCGAAGGACGGCGGTGATGCGGAAGGTGCGGTCGAAGATCTCCAACGAGCGCCGCTTGAGCTCGCGGTTGGGATTGATCGCGAGCGGGCGGTCGGCCCCGGCGGTACGCCGCAGACCGCGCTCGACCGCCGCCGCGTCGGCCCCGGGCGCCAGATGGAGCGAGAAGCCCGAGAGGAGGGGGTCGCCCCAGAGCCGGCGGTAGTGGGGGAGGGTCATCAGGGCCGTACCCTGCTCGCTGGCGTAGTCGTAGAAGACGCCGGCCACGACGAGGGTGCGCTCGCCCACCGGCGACGACACCTTCAGGCGCGAGCCCACGCCGAGGTGCCAACGACTGGCGAGCGGCTCCGAGATCAGCACGCCCCGCCCGGCAGCCACCGCGCGCCAGGCTTCCGCCGGCCTCCCCTGCCGCAGCTCGAAGCTCCGCCGGCCGCGCGCGCCGACGTCCACGGCCAGCACGCGTAGCCGCCCGCGCTCCGAGGGGACCTCCGCCTGCCGGATCGCGTCCACCCGCTCGACGCCGGGGAGGGCGGCGGCGCGCGCCGCGAGGGCCGGGTCGAGCGGCGTCCCCGGCCGGCCGGCGGCGCCGACGTAGAGGTCGGCGCCGAGCGAGGCGTCGAGCCAGCGGCGGACGGTGCCGCGGAAGCTGTCGATCATCGTCCCGACCCCCACCGCGACCGAGACGGCCACCACCAGTGCCGCCACCGCCACGCCGGTGCGCGAAAGAGCGGCGACGACGCCCCCGGCCGCCATCCGGCCGAGGAGGCCGAAGAGGGCGCCGGCGGCCGGGCGGAGGAGGTGCATCAGGAGCACGGTGGCCCCCGGTGTCAGGAGCGCGGCACCCAAGAACAGCCCGAAAAGGCCGGCGAAGGAGAGGAGGAGGGTACCCGGTAGCGCCAGCAGGAGGGCGCCGAGCGCGAGGAGCGCGAAGCCGAGCGCGGCCGCCCGCGGCAGGGCGCGCCGGGCGGCGCTCTCCAGCGAAGAGCGGATCAGGACCGCGCGCGGCGGCGCGGCGGTCGCCTCGCGCGCCGGCGCGAGGGCGGCGACGAGGGTCGCAGCCGTACCCAGCACCGCCCCCTTGACCAGCACCGCCGGCGGCACCGCCAGCTCGCGCACCGCGAGGACGAAGTAGAGGTCGTTGATCGTCTGCGTCACCAGACCGACCAGGCCGCGGCCGAGGAGGACGCCGGCGGCGAGCCCGAGGAGCGAGCCGACGAGCCCGACGAGCAGCGCCTCGCTGAGCACCAGGGCGAAGACCTCGCCGCGGGTGACGCCGAGCGCGCGCAGGGTGCCGAGGAGCGCGCGCCGCTGGACGACCGAGAAGGTCATGGCGTTGTAGATCAAGAAGACGCCGCAGATCAGGGCGAGGAGCGAGAGGGCCGTCAGGTTGACGCGGAAGGCGCGGGTCATCTCCTCGGTGCGGGCGGCGCGCGCGGCGGCCGGCACGACGGACGCGCCCGGCGGCAGGGCGCGGCGGACGCGCGCCAGGAGCGCCGCTCCCGCCGTGCCGTCCGGCAGGCGCAGGTCGATGCGGTCGAGCCGGCCGACCCGCCCGAGCAGCTCCTGGGCGGTGGCGACGTCGACGAGCAGCAGGTCGGCGAGCGCCCGGCCGGCCGTTGCGTCCTCCGGCTCGAGCACGCCCACCAGCTCGACGCGGCGGCGGTGCCCGGCGGCGAGGATGGTGACGCTCCCGCCCTGCGCGACGCCTAGCTCGTGGGCCGTCCCCGCCGCCAGCACCGCCGCGCCGGGGCGGGTGAGGAAGGCGGCCACGTCGGTGCCGGCGGCACCTGGTGCGAGATAAGGACGGAAGGGCGCTTCGGCGAAGGGATCGACGCCGAGAAGGTGCAGCACGCGTGGTGGATCCAAAGCGGCCTTGCCGGCCGCGTCCTGCGCGCCCGCCACCGCCGGCCGCTCGACCGTCACCCAGTCCTCGACGACCGGCGCGGCGTCGTCGACCCCCGCGGCGAGCACGAGGCGCCGGTAGGCCGCCTCCGGCAGCCCGCCCGGCCCGCCGGTCACCTGGTGCGTGGCGCGGCCCACCACCGCCTCGGTCGAGAGCGTGAAGGCGCGTTGGGCGCTGGCGTTGGCGAGGTCGATCGCCACCACCACCGCCACCCCGAGGGCCACGCCGAGCACCGAAAGCCCGGCCTGCCAGGGGTGGCGGGCCAGATGGCGGAGGCCGGCGCGGCGAAGCAGGGGCGTCACGGGACGGTGACCGCCCGCTCCGCGGCCGCGCGGGCGGCGGGCCGCTCGACCAGCCGCCCGTCCTCGATGCGGAACACCCGGTCGGCGAGCCCCACGACTTCCGGGCTGTGGGTGACCATCAGCATCGTCTTGCCGGCGCGGCGGGTGAGGCGGTCGAGGAGGTCCAACACCGCGAGGCCGGTCTCGAGGTCGAGGTTGCCGGTCGGCTCGTCGGCGAGCACCAGCGTCGGGTCGTGGGCGAGGGCGCGCGCCACCGCCACGCGCTGCTGTTCGCCGCCCGAGAGCCGGTCCGGGAAGCTGGCGGCGCGGTCGCCGAGCCCCACCTCGTCGAGCAGGTCGAGCGCCGCCCGCCGCCGCGCCGGCGTCGCCCGCCCCTGGAGCTCCAGCGGCAGGAGGAGGTTTTCGCCGACGGTGAGGGTCGGGATCAGGTTGTAGAACTGGAAGACGAAGCCGACGTGGCGGCGGCGGAAGAGGGTGCGGTCGCGCTCGGAGAGGCGGGAGAGGGCGATCCCCTCGACCAGCACCTCGCCGGCGGTGGGGAGGTCGATCCCCGCCACCAGGTTGAGCAGAGTGGACTTCCCCGAGCCGCTCTTGCCGACCAGTACCGCCAGCTCGCCGCGCCGTACCACGGCGTCGGCGCCGCGCAGCACCGCCCGTTCCCGCTCCCCCTCGCGGAAGACGCGCGAGAGCCCGCGCAGCTCGAGGAGGGGCGGCTCGGCCATGGGGCGGCATCGTACCGCGCGGTCGCGCGGGCGCCCGGCCGCGGCGGCCCCGCCGGGCGCCATGTGCGAAGATCAAACGGTAGAGCATGCGAGAGAGAGCGCGGTGGCAGTCGATCTGGCCGTTCCTGGCCCTCCTCGGCGCCCTGGCGGCCTTCGGGCTTGGGGCGCTCGTCGGGGTCTCGGGGCCGAGCGAGACGGAGATCTGGGAGCGCCACGAGCAGGTGACGGCGGCGCTCGACGGCGTCATCTTCCACCTGCGCGAGGCCGAGGAAGCGCAGCACGCCCACCTCCTGCGCGGCCGTCCGGCGGACCTCGCGCGCGCCGGCGCCGCCGCGGCCCGCGCCCGCACCGCCGCGGCGATGCTCCGCGTCCTCGCCTCCGAACAGCCGGAGCAGCGACGCCGCGTCGAGCGGCTGCAGGCCCTGATCGGCGGGCGACTGGGGCAGCTCGAGCGGGAAATCGCGCTGCGCCGGGCGCGGCCGCAGGTGCTCTTGAGCGGCGCCAGCAGCGACGAGCTCGCTGCCCTTCACGAGCTCGCCAAGGAGGTTCGGCGCGGGGAACGGCGAATGCTGCGCCGCCGGCTCAATGAGGTCGAGGCTGGCCGCGAGGTGCTCGCCTTCGTCAGCGGCGGCGCCGGCCTGCTCCTCTTCGGCCTCCTTCCCGTCGCCCTCTGGCTCACCGGCCGCGGCCGCCGCCAGCTCGCCGACGCCTCCGAGGTGCTGAACCAGGCGCTCGAGGCCTCCGGCGCCGCCGCCTGGCGGTGGGACGAGGGGACCGGGCGGCTCACCTGGTCGCAGCAGGCCGCCGACCTGCTGGGGGTGGAGGCGCAGGAGGCGGGGACGGTGCGCGAGTTCCTCGAGCGCGTCCACCCGGATGACCGCGAGCCCTTCCGCCGCGTCCTCGAGCAGGGCCGCGGCGGCGTCCGCGAGATCCGCCACGAGTTCCGGGTGGTGCACCCGGACGGCACGGTCGTCTGGCTGGCCGGCTCCGGCCGCTCCCTCCGTCCCACCGGCGAGGAGCGGCGGATGGCCGGCACCGTCCTCGACGTCAGCGAGCGGCGGCGGGCGGAGGAGTCCTTGCGCTTCCTCGCCGAGGCCGGCACCCTGCTCGCGGCCAGCCTCGACTACGACACGACGCTGCGCAACGTGGCGCGGCTGGCGGTCGAGAGGATCGCCGACGTCTGCTTCTTCGACCTCTTCGGCGAGGACGGCTTGGAGCGCGTGGCCTGGGCCCACCGCGACCCGGCGGGCGAGGAGGAGCTCGACGCGAGCATGGGAGCGCACGACCGCTTCCTTCTCGCGCGCGACCTTCATGCCGTCATCACCGCGCCGGTCGTCGCGCAGGGGCGGACGCTCGGCACCCTCACCTTCTGCCGCACCAGCGATCACCCGCAGCGCTTCGACGAGGACGACCGCGAGCTGGCCGCGGAGTTGGGGCGGCGGGCGGGCGTGGCGGTCGAGAACGCCCGTCTCTATCAGGAGACTCAGCGCGCCAACGCCGCCAAGGATCAGTTCCTCGCCACCCTGAGCCACGAGCTGCGCACGCCGCTGACGCCGGTGCTGGCGGTGGTCTCGGCCCTCGAGGAGGACGGCCGCCTCCCGGGCGACGTGCGCGACCGCCTGGCGATGGTGCGGCGCAACACCGAGCTGGAGGCGCGCCTCATCGACGACCTGCTCGACCTGACGCGCATCGAGCGCGGCAAGCTCGACCTCCGCCGCGAGGTGACGGACGTGCTGCCGCTTCTCGCCCACGCCGTCGAGGCCACCCGCACGCCGGAGATCGAGGCCTACGGCCTGCGCCTGGTCAGCGAGCTGGCGGCGGACGACCATCGCGTCTGGGCCGATGGGCCGCGGCTCTCCCAAGTCTTCTGGAACCTGATCAAGAACGCCCTCAAGTTCACCCCGGCGGGCGGCACCATCCGCGTGCGCTCGTCCAACGAGGGGGAGCCCGGCGCGCCCGAGCGCTGGCTGGTCGTCGAGGTCGCTGACACCGGGATCGGCATCGAGCCGGAAGTGCTGCCGCGCATCTTCGACGCCTTCGAGCAGGGGCAGCGCAAGATCACCCGCCAGTTCGGCGGCCTGGGGCTCGGGCTGGCGATCAGCCGCCGGATCGTCGAGCTGCACGGCGGCTCGCTCGCGGCGGCCAGCGAAGGGAAGGGGAAGGGAGCGACCTTCACGGTGCGGCTGCCGGTCGGGGTCCCGGCGGAGGCGGCGGCCGCGGCGCCGGCGGGGACTGCCGCCGGCGTGGTGGAGAAGGCGGCGACGCCGGCGCCCGCCCGCCCGCTCCACATCCTGCTTGTCGAGGACCACCCCGACACCGCGGCGGCGATGGCCGACCTGCTGCGCGGCATCGGCCACCGGGTGACGACGGCGGCGAGCGTCGAAGCGGCGCTCGCCGCGGC
>DASWHY010000688.1:0-7585 GCA_036397955.1 Thermoanaerobaculia bacterium
CAGCGGCCGTTGCCGTCCATGATGATGGCGACGTGGAGCGCGCTCATTCGTCCCCCCGGTCCCCTAGCTCACCCGCGTGGCGTGGATGATCGCTTCCATGTGGTCGAGATAGCGCTCGAGCGCCCGCCGGCCCGGCGCCGCCAGCCGGTACTCGGTCTTCGGCACCCGTCCCTCGAAGCGCTTGTCGCAGACGACGTAGCCCGCCTCTTCCAGCTTGCGGGCGTGGACGCTGAGATTGCCGTCGGTCGTCTTGAGCAGGCGCTTGAGGTCTTTGAAGCTCAGCCGGTCGTTGACCGCCAGCGCGCTGACGATGCCCAGCCGGATGCGCTCGTGGATCAACCGGTCGAGGCCCATCGCCTCGCGCTCGCCGCCGCGGCGCGGGCCGGCCGGACCCTCCCCCGCCGCCGGTCCGGGCCGGTGCGCGTGGGCGGCGGCGGCGAGGGGCTTGCGCCTAGCCACCGTGCCGCCGCGCGATGATCGCGCCGAAGAGGAGGTGGAGGCCGCCGAAGCCGGCGGCGAGGAGCGCGTCACTCCAGGAGGGCGGGGCGAAGAGCGCGAGCGCCCCCACCGCCATGAAGGCCAGCCCCATGACCGGCACGATGCGCACCGAGAAGGCGCCGCCGGTGGCGATGCCGGCGCCGTAGAGGAGGAGCCAGACGCCGGGGAGGAACGCGACCCGGCCGGCGTCGAAGAGCGCGGCGGTCAGGAGCGCGCCGGCGAGGAGCGGCGGGAAGAGGCTCAAGAGGAAGCGCCGGCCGGGGACCGAGAAGAAGCTCCCCTCCAGCCGCTGCGCCTTCCACAACGATGCCCCGACGGTGAGGATGAACGCCAGGGCCGCCTCGCCGAGCCAGGTGGCGAGCCAGGTCTCCGGCGTCGTCTGCCGCGCGGCCAGCCAGGCGGCGCCGATCGCCGTCGCGCCGACCGCCATCTCCCCCGCCCCCGAGACGGCGGTGAAGCAGGCCGCCCCCTCCATCGTCTCGCGGATGTAGCGCAGGTTGTCCATCGCCCGCGCGTGCAGCTCCCGCGGCGGCTGGAAGCGGAGGGGTGGCGGGGTGGAGCTCACGACAAAGGGAGTGTAGGAGGAGAACGGCGCCGGCGTCAAGTACTTTGCGAAGCAAAGCCCTGGGCCTGGCGCGCCGCGTTGCGGACCATCGAGACCATCGCCATCAGGCCCATCGACTTGCCCATCGACAGCTCGTCGCCGAAGAGGCGGTAGACGACGTCCTGCGGCACCGCGGCGACCTCGGCGAGCGGCGCGCCCGAGAGCCCCTCGCCGAGGATCACCGCCAGCGCCTTGGCCGAGATCCCCTGCGGGTTCTCGACCGCGAAGTGGAAGTCGAGCCGGCCGTCGGCGCGCCCCTCGGCCCAGACGTAGGCCTGCGACTCGCAGGCCGGCACCTTGTTCTCCTCGGCGAAGGGGCGGACGGCGATCCGCGGCGGCACCTCGCGGAAGCGCTCGGCGAGGTCGATCAGGAGCTGGATGCGGTCGGCGCGGTCGGGCACCAGCGCCAGCGTGTCGACGATCTCGCCCAGCTTCTCGGGCAGCGCCGCGGTCGCCATCGGTTCAGCTCGCCCCGCTCACTTCTCGATCGGCACCCCGACCAGGTTTCCCCACTCCGTCCAGCTCCCGTCGTAGTTGCGCACCTGGGGGTAGCCGAGCAGGCGGGTGAGCACGAACCAGGTGAGGCTGCTGCGCTCGCCGATGCGGCAGTAGACGATGACGTCGTCGTCCTTCTTGAGGCGCGCCTCCCCCTCGTAGATCGCCCGCAGCTCGTCGGCGGTCTTGAAGCTGCCGTCGTCGGGGTTGACGGCGCGCGCCCAGGGGATGTTGGCCGCGCCCGGGATGTGGCCGCCGCGCAGCGCTCCCTCGTTGGGGTACTCCGGCATGTGCAGCCGCTCGCCGCTGTACTCCTGCGGGCTGCGCACGTCGATGAGCGGCCGCTTGCCGTCCACCTGCTCCAGCACCTGGCCGCGGAAGGCGCGGATCTTCTCGTCGTCGCGCTCGGGGGCGCTGTAGTCGGTCGCCGGGTAGCTCTTGACGTCGCGGGTCAGGGGCCGCGCCTCCTTGTCCCACTTGATCCGCCCGCCGTCCATGATCTTGGCCTTGTCGTGGCCGAAGAGCTGGAAGACCCAGAGGGCGTAGGTGGCCCACCAGTTGTTGCGGTCGCCGTAGAAGACGACGGTGGTGTCGCGGCTGGCGCCGATCCGCCGCATCAGCGCCTCGAAGCCTTCGCGGCCGAGGTAGTCGCGCCGCACCGGGTCGTTGAGGTCGCGCGTCCAGTCCACCTCCACCGCCCCCGGGATGTGCCCGCTCGGGTAGAGCAGCGGGTCCTCGTTCGACTCGACGATCCGCGCTGCCGGGTCGTCGAGGTGCTCCGCCACCCAGTCGGTCGAGACCAACGCCTCCGGGTGGACGTACCCACGGTCCGCTATGTCGCTCACGATCGCTCTCCTTTCATCTGTCTAGTGCTGCGGGAGAGCCAATCTAGTCCTCTAGCCGGAGGTCTTCAACCAGCCGCGCAGCACCTCGGCCACGCTCCAGGCCTGGGCGACGCAGCCGCGGGCGCGGTAGGGCGGCTCGGCGTCGAAGACCTCGGAGATCGACCCCAGGCAGACGTCCCCGAGGTGGGGCAGGAAGCCGGCGAGCAGCGCCTGCGCCCCCTCCCGGTCGGAGGGGTGGAGCTTGAGCCAGGCGTCGACGAAGGGTCCGATCAGCCAGGCCCACACCGTCCCCTGGTGGTAGGCGGCGTCGCGCGACCGCAGGTCGCCGTCGTAGAAGCGCTGGTAGTCGGCGTGGCCGGGGGCGAGCGAGCGCAGCCCGACCGGCGTCAGCAGCTTCTCGCGCACCACCTCCAGCACCGGCGACCAGCGCTCGCGCGCCAGGACCGGGTGCGGCAGGGAGATGGCGAAGACCTGGTTGGGGCGGCAGGCCGGGTCGTCGCCCCCCTCGCCGTCGACCACGTCGTAGAGGTACCCGCCCGCCTCGTACCAGAAGCGCGCGTTGAAGCTGCGGTGGGCGCGCTCGGCGTGGCGGGAGAGGCGCCGCGCCGCCGCCGTCCCGCGCCCCTCCCGCATCCAGCCTTCGAGCAGGCGCAGGGCGTTGTACCAGAGGGCGTTGATCTCGACCGCCTTCCCCCGCCGCGGCGTCACCACCCAGTCGCCGACCCTGGCGTCCATCCAGGTGAGCTGGTAGCCCTCCGCGCCCTGCCGGAGCAATCCGTCCGCCGGATCGACGCAGATGCCGAAGCGGGTGCCGCTGAGGTGGCGCTCGACGATCCCGAGCAGGGCCGGCAGCAGCACCTCGAGGGTGGCGTGGTCGTCGCTCGCCGCGACGTAACGGTCGAGGGCGTGGAAGTACCAGAGGGTGGCGTCGGCGGTGTGGTAGAGGCCCTCGCGCTCGCCGTCGGGGAAGAAGTTGGGGATCAGGCCGTCGCGCACGTGCGCGGCGAAGGTGCGCAGGACGTAGCGCGCCTCCTCCAGCCGGCCGGTGGACGCGGTCAGCCCTTCGAGGCTGATCATCGTGTCGCGCCCCCAGTCGGTGAACCAGTGGTAGCCGGCGATGACCGTGCGCGGCTCCTCGCCGGCGGCGTGGGCGCGCACGGCGTCGCCCTGGCGCTGCGGCGCGATCAGGAACTGGTCGGCGGCGAGCACCAGCTCGGCGGCGGGACCGCCGCGGGCGCGCGGGTCGGCGGCGGCGAGGAGGCGCACCCGCCGCTCCAGGTCGAGCTCGAGCGCCTCGCGCGGCGGCAGCGCCAGCGCCTCCTCCCACGAGGCGGTCGAAGCCACCAGCGCCGCCTCCTCCCCCACCGCCAGGTCGACCGAGAAGGTGCCCGGGCTCCAGGCGGCCCCGATCGCGTCGTAGCCGCGCGCCGCCTCGACCCGGTAGTGGAGCGCGGCGATCTCGCGCGGCCCGTCGGTGAAGACCGCCGCGCCGCCGAGGACCGCAAGGCGCAGGGCGGGACGCCCGCGGCGGTCGACGAGCGCCGGATCGGCGGCCGGGCGCACCTCGCAGCGGGCACCGCTCGCCTCGACCTCGAACGGCGCCGGCAGCGACCGGCTCACCGGCTCGTCCTGCGACCGGAAGTGGAGCCGCGGCTCGAGGATCAGGCGGAAGCGCCCCTCGCCGTCGAGCAGGCGGTAGAGGACGTGGACGGTGTTCTGCCCGTGCGGCAGGACGAGCCGCTTCTCGAGGCGCACGCCCTCGCCGGCGAAGACCCAGACCGGCAGCCCCCCCTCGATCCGGAACTCCACGAGCTGGCGGACGGCGCGCAGGTCGGGGGGGGAGCCGTGCCGCTCCTCGCCGCTCAGACAGAGCTCGGCACCGGAGGGGAGGCGGACGCTCTCGCCGAGCTGCGCCAGGGTGACCACGCGCCCGACGCGCAGCGCCGCGATCAGCAGCCCGTGGTAGCGGCGGGTGGGGATCCCCGCCACCGTCCCCGCCGCGTAGCCGCCGAGGCCGTTGGCGACCAGCCACTCCAGCGCGACCAGGCTCTCGGGATTGGCGCCGGGCGCCGGCACCTCGCGCACCGGCAGCGGGATCGGGAGCGCCGCGGCGTCCGGCGCGATCGTCTCATCGGCCGCGGTCGCCGCCGGCGGCGGCTCAGTCGTCGTCATGCGGGGACCTCCTCGTCCTCGGGGTCGCGTTTGGGGAACTGCACGCGCCGGCGCGGCGGCGGTTGCTCGGCGCGCGGCCCGGGCGCCAGCACCAGGGCCGCGTGCCCGGTCAGGAACCACCCCTCCGCTCCTTCCGGCTCGGGCGCGCCGCCGCCGGCGTAGTGCGCCGCCTCGCTCGACCAGAGGATGCGCCAGCGCTCCCCCGCCGGCGGCGCGAGGAGCGGCTCGGGGGCCGGCGTCAGGTCGAGGTCGCGGCCGAGGTTGACGACGAGCAGCCGGTCGCCGTCCGCGCCGCGGCCGAAGAAGCGGAGGACGAAGGCCTCGGGGCCCAAGACGGCGCCGTCGATCCCCTCCGCGCCCTGGAGGCGGAAAACCGGGTCCTCGCGCCGCAGACGGAGGAGGTCGCGGTGGAGGGCCACGGCGTGCGTGTGTCGCTGCCGCTCGCCGGGGTCGAGCTTGGAGACCGCGAACGTCGCCGCGGCCTCGGGGTCGGGGATCGCGGCCCGCACCTCCGGGTCGGCCAGGCTCTCGAACTGCTCGAGGAACTCCAGCCGCCCGCGCCGGATCTTCGCGGCCAGCGCGGGCTCGTGGTCGGCAAAGTAGTGGAACGGGCTCGAGGTCCAGAACTCCTGCCCCTGGAAGAGCAGCGGCGTCTCCGGCCCGAGCAGCAGGAGCGCGGTCAGCGCGCGCATCCGCCCAGGGGAGGTGCGCTGGTGGAGGCGCAGGCCGCGCGCCGAGTTGGCGAGCTGGTCGTGGTTCTCGAGGAAGTGGACGAAGGCGGCGAACGGCAGGTCGAAGGCCGGCGCGCCGCGCCGCTTCTGCTGCCAGACGTAGCGCTGCCCCTGGTAGAGGAAGCCGCGCTTGAGCAGCGACACCAGCTCCTGCGGCGTGCCGTTGTAGTCGGTGTAGTAGGCGTCGTTGCGGCCGGTCGCGGCGACCAGCGCGGCGTGATGGAAGTCGTCGTTCCACATCAGGTCGAGGCCGTGGCCGCGGCGCTCCGGCGGCAGCTCCGGGTCCGCCGGCCGCACCAGCCGCGCGTCCTGCGGCTCGTTCTCGGCCACCAGCAGCGTGCGGCGGCCGCCGCCGGCCTGGCGCACGCGGCGGGCGATGCAGGCGAGGACGTGCTCGGGCGAGGCGTCGTGGATGTCCTGCGTCGCGTCGAGGCGGAGGCCGTCGAAGTGGTGCTCCTCGATCCAGTAGCCGGCGTTGGCGAGGAAGAACTCGCGCACCGGGCCGGAGCCCTCGCCGTCGAAGTTGATCCCCGCCCCCCAGTCGGTGGGGCGGCGCCGGCTGAAGAAGGTGTCGGAGAACTGCGCCAGGTAGTTGCCGTCGGGCCCGAGGTGGTTGTAGACGACGTCGAGGACCACCCCGAGCCCGATGGCGTGGGCGCGATCGACGAAGCGGCGGAGGTCGTCCGACTGCCCGTAGCCGCGGTACGGCGCGAAGAGGTTCACGCCGTCGTACCCCCAGCCGAAGCGGCCCGGGAACTCGGCGATCGGCATCAGCTCGACGGCGGTGATCCCGAGCTCCGCCAGCGCCGGCAGCTCGCGCGCCGCGGCCTCCCAGGTCCCCTCCGGCGTGAAGGTGCCGGGGTGCATCTCGTAGAGCACCTGCCCTTCGCGTTCGAGGCCGAGCCAGGCGGCGTCGGACCACTGGAAGCCGGCCGGGTCTTCGACCCGCGACGGCCCGTGCGGCCCCTCCGGCTGGAAGCGCGACGCGGGATCGGGGAAAGCCTCGCCGCCGTCGAGGCGGAAGCGGTAGAGGTCGCCCGCGCCCGCCGCCTCGGCGACGCCGGAGAACCACCCCTCCGGCTCGGCCTCCAGCGGCATCGGCGCGAGGTCGCGGGAGAAGAAGACCACCTCCACCCGCCGCCGCTTCGGCGCCCAGACGCGGAAGGAGACGCCGCCGCCGGGCAGCGGCTCGGCGCCCACGGGCAGACGTCTCGCGAGAGCTACGGCAGGGGGCTGGGTAGGCATGCGAAGGCGGGAGCCGTGCACGGCGTGTGCCGGTTAGACGACCTCCCCGGCCGCCAGGAACCAGAGCTCGAAATGAGGTGGGGCCGGCAGGCCGAGCGCCTCCTGCACGGCGCGAGTGTACGCGGCGCCCTGGGTGGCGTAGACGGCGGCGCGGCTGGTCAGCTCGTCTCCTTCCACCTGGTCGGTCTTGTAGTCGGCGACGACCAGCCCGCCGTCGGCGGCACGATACAGGAGGTCGATCGTGCCGGAGACGTAGCCGACGGCCCCGCCGTCGCCGCCGGCCGGGGGGAGGAGCACGGGGAGCTCGCGGGCGACGATGGATTCGCGGGTGCCGCGAAGGCGGTCGATGAGGCCGGCGGTAGCGGCGCGAGTGAGGAGGGAGCGTGCGCGCTCGGCGGCGGCCCTGCGCTCGGCCGGGGCGGCCAACCCCTCGACGAGCGCCGGCAGCCGGGCGAGCTGCCGCGCCAGCTCCGCCGCCGGCTCGGCCTCCAGGTCCCACTCCTCGAGCACCCGGTGCACGGCGCTGCCGGCGGCCAGCGCGGCATCTCTTCCTCCCTGCCCCGCCCTCCTCTTCTCCTCTTCGCCCGCCGCTTCCCGCTCCTCCCGCAGCCGCTCGTGCGCCTCCGCGCTCGCCGCCGCGCCAAAGGGCCGCGCCATGCGCGCCCGCGCCGCGGCGCGGCGGACGTGGAGCGTCTCCGCCTGCCGCGCCGCCTCCGCCGGCGTCGCCAGCCAGGACGGCGCCGCGCGCTCCCCCTCGATCTCCTCGCCGGCGCCCCCCAGCGCCGGGAACCGCCAGAGCGCCCCGAAGGCGTCCTCGCGCGCCGCCTCGCCGGCGCCGCGCAGCGTCGACCAAAGCCCATCGAGCCCTTCCTCCGGCCTCCCCGCCCGCCACGCCACCAGGTCGAGGCGGCTGCGCGCCCGCTCCGGCGGGCGCGGCACCGGCGCCTCCGCCGGCCAGCAGCCCAGCAGCACCAGCCGCTCCTTGGCGCGCGTCG
>DASWHY010000689.1:0-8817 GCA_036397955.1 Thermoanaerobaculia bacterium
GGAGCTCGCTCAGGAGATCCGCAGGATTGCCCGGCGAGACCAGCGCTGGATCAAGCTCGCTTCGGCCTTCCCAGTGAGCCCCACGTACCACAACCGCCGTGGCATCAATGGCACGGACTGGCTCCAGATCGACCGGGCGATCTACGATCGCTGTCTCGATCCGCGCGACTACCGACCCAAGCGGAATCCCCTGAATTAGGGGACTACAATCGTCTACGCAATGAGCGGCGTGGGATTGGCTGACCTCGTCGCCTACCTGGACGACCTGCTCGACGCCCGCAACGGCCGCGACTACGGGCCCAACGGGCTGCAGGTGGAGGGGCGGGAGGAGGTGCGGCGGGTGGCGACCGGCGTCTCCGCCTGCCGCGAGCTGTTCGAGCGAGCGGCGGCGGCGGGCGCCGACGCCGTCCTCGTTCACCACGGCCTCTTCTGGGAGGGGATGCCGCGGACGTTGACGGGCTTCCAGTACCGGCGCGTGGCCGAGCTGGTCCGCGCCGGGATGAGCCTCGTCGCCTACCACCTGCCGCTCGACCGCCATCCTACTTACGGCAACAACGCCCTGGCGGCGTGGGCCTTCGGCCTCGAAGGGCTGGAGCCCTTCGCCGTCCACGAAGGGCTGCCGATCGGCTTTCGAGGCCGCTTCCCGGAGCCGGTCGCGGCCGAGGAGCTGACGCGGCGCTGCGCCGCGGTCTACGGCCAGGCGCCGCTGGCCTTCCTGGGCGGCCCGGAACGGGTGACGACCCTGGGCATCGTCTCCGGCGGCGCCCAGCGCGAGGTCCACGACGCCATCGCCGCCGGCCTCGACGCCTACGTCACCGGCGAGGCCAGCGAGTGGGTGATGAACGTGGCGCGCGAAGCCGGCATCCACTACCTCGCCGCCGGCCACTACGCCACCGAGCGCCTCGGCGTCCGCGCCCTCGGCGAGCACCTCGCCGAGCGCTTCGGCCTGGCGGTCGAGTTCATCGACGTGCCGAACCCGGTCTGAGGCGCGCGCCCTACGCCCAAAGCACCTCGACGTCGTACGCGGCGAGCTGGCGGTCGGCGGTGAGGAGCGGGAGGCCTTCGAGCTGCGCCTGCGCGACGAGGAGGCGGTCGAAGGGGTCGCGGTGGTGCGGCGGGAGGTTGGCCGTCCAGAGGACGTGCGCGTGGTGGATCGGCAGCGCCGTCGTGCCGCTCGCCCGCATCCGGCTCGGTACGTAGTCGGACGGCGGCTCCGGCAACGGCAGCTTCCGTAGAGCGTACTTGAGGGCGATCTCCCAGGCGCTCGCGGCGGACAGCAGGAGGTCGTTCGCGGGATCGAGCAGCAGCTCGCGCGTCTCTGCCGAGAGCCGCCGCGGGGCCATCTGCATCCAGAGCCAGACCTGCGTGTCGAGGAGGACCCTCACGAAAGGAAGTCGGCGAGGACCTCGTCGGGCAGCGGCGCGTCGAAGTCGTCCGGCACCTCGAAGACACCCTCGTCGATCCCGAGCCGGCGGCCGGCCGGCGCCTGGACGGGCACCAGCTTCGCCACGGGCTTGCCGGCGCGGGCGATCACGACCTCTTCGCCGTGCTCCACCTCGGCTAGCAATCGGGAGAGGTGGGTCTTCGCTTCGTGGACGTTGACTTCGCGCACGGCGGCAGGTTAGCTAAATCCTTGGACTAAGGCAACCGCGGGGCACGTCGCTTG
Source organism: Thermoanaerobaculia bacterium (assembly GCA_036397955.1). GTDB lineage: Bacteria > Acidobacteriota > Thermoanaerobaculia > Multivoradales > UBA5704 > DASUNQ01. Next base: position 1,667 of record DASWHY010000689.1, read on the forward strand.
CTCCTTCCGCCACCGCGCCTAGCGCCCGAGCTTCCGAGCAGCCTGCGGGGGCTCGGGAATCGACTGCGGCGGCCCCGCAATCCCCTGCGGCGGCTCCGCAATCGCCTGCGAGGGCTCCGCATTCCCCTGCGGCGACGGCGCATTCCCTTGCGGCCTCCCCGCATTGGCTCGCGCCGGCTCTGCATTCTCTTGCGGTGGCTCCGCAGTCCCCTGCGGCGGCTCCGCACTCGATTGCGCCGGCTCCGCACCTGATTGCGGCGGCTCCGCACTCGATTCCGGAGGCTCCGCGCTCGATGAGGTGGCTCTCGCGCGTCATTCCGGCGCGCTCGCGGGGTCGGCCGGAGCCCGGGCAAGGGAGCGCGGCGCTTGAGCGTAGGATCGCGGGCGATGCGCACCCGTCGCCCGCTCCCCTTTTCCCCCGCCGCCGCCGTCGCCGCGGCCGCCCTCCTCCTCGGCTCCTGCTTCGAACCTCCCGTCCGCGAGACCGTCGAGCTGCGCTTCCTGCCGCACGGCGAGTACGTCGTCACCAGCCGGGTCGAGATCACCGAGCCGGAGAAGACCGGCAACCGGGCGCTCGAGCGGCGGCTGGCGGAGGTGCGGCGGGCGCTGGCGCAGGAGGACGACGACTGGTCGCGGCGCTTCGCCGCCCTCGCTCCGGCGGCGGAGCGCTTCGCCTGGGAGAAGCACCTCGGCGCCCTCCACCGCGTCGAGCGCTCGGCGGTTCTCGACGAGCCGGCGCAGCTCGCCGCCTTCTTCGCCGACACCTCGCTCGCCGTGAGCTACGAAGTGCGCGATGGCCTGGGCGAGCTGGCGGTCGTCCCCGGGCCGGCAGGCCGCGCCACCCGGCGGCAGCGGCGTGAGATGGACGAGGCGCTCGCCCAGTGGAGCGCCAGCATCGCCGCCTACCTCGCCGCCGCCGAGGACCTCTACGCCTACCTCGACCGGCGCCCCGAGCGGGCGCGGGCCGCCCTCGGCGGCCTCCTCTCGGACCTCCTCTCCGACACCGAGCGCGCCGCCCTCGGCACGCTCGACGAGGACGAGCAGGCGCTCGTCGAGCCCCTCGAGAAGGCGATGGAAGAGGTGGTCGGCGTGCTGCTCGTCGCGCCCGGCGAGGAGCTCTCGCTCGACGAGCTGTCCCACCTGGTCTACGACCCGTTCCCGGCGGCCCTGCGGGTGCGGCTGCCGGTGACGCCGCAGGAGGTCGAGGGGTTCGAGCGCGGCGGCGAAGGCGAGCTGGTCGTGCCCGGGCTCGGCCTCTGGCCGGCGCTGCGCGCTCTGGAGGGGCGGTGGCTCTCGCCCGACCCTGCCCTTCTCTACGTCGAGCTGCGCGGCCGGCGCGCGGAGGCGCCGCTCGACCTCGCGGAGCTCATCACCCGCGAGCGCCGCGCGGCGGAGGCCCCGACCGCCGCCGAGGTCCGCCTCGCGATCGAGGAACGCCTCCAGCCCGCTTCGCTCTACCGCGCCGTCTGGCCGGTCACCCCCGGCGAGAGCGACCTCAGCGACTTTTAGCCAGGATCTCCTCGGCCGCGGTCTTGCCGCTGCGCATCGAGTGGTCCATGTTGAAGTACTGCCACTCGCCGAAGCGGCCGACGGGCCAGATGCCGTGCTCCTTGAGCCAGCCGCGGATGCGGCCGACGTTGCTGGCGTGGTCGAGGTCGTAGATCACGTAGGCCGGCAGGATCTCCTCGGTGTGGACGAGCTCGATCCGGTCGTCGGGGGTGAGGATCTCGGCCGTCCGGAGGGCAGCGATCGTCCGCTCCACCGCCGTCTCGCGGTCGAGCGGCCGCTCGCGCGAGAAGGCGACCTCGGTCGAGATCGAGCTCTTCCCCGGCGGCACGGTGCCGGGGCTGAAGTTCGCCGGGAAGGACAGCCGGTGGAAGGGGAACGGCTCCTCGTAGAAGTAGACCCAGTGCTTGTCCGAGATCCGCTCGCGGTCGATGCCCAGGTTGACGCAGTAGATCCCCTGGTAGCGGAGGCCGGCGCAGGCCCGCTCGACCTCCGGCGGCAGCGCGTCGCAGAGCGCGGGCAGGAGCGCCAGCGGCAGGGAGTAGACCAGCCTCGCGAACGGCACGACCTCGCCGTCGGCGAAGACCAGGCGCTGCCCCGCAACTTCGAGCCGCTCCACCCGCCGGTTGAGGTGGACGTTGCGCAGCCGCTCGCCGAGCGCCCGCGGCAGCGGCTCGATGCCGCCGCGCTTCGGGTACCAGAAGGCGGCGGTGGCCCCCACCTGCGCCACCTCGTCGGACAGCGCGCCGGCGATGATCCGCACGTAGTCCGGGGTCGGCACGCGGCGGCCGATCCAACTGAAGTCCATGGTCGAGGGCTCGACCGTCCAGATCTTCCGCGCGTAGGGGATCATCAGGTGCTCGGCGATGCCGTCGCCGAAGAAGCCGCGCATCCACTCCTCGTAGTTGGCGGGCTGGAAGGCGCCGCGCGCCTGCCGTTCGACCGCCCGCACCAGCCCCACCAGGCAGTCGCGCACCACCTCGACCGGCAGGCCGTGGAGGTGCGCCTGGAAGGGGAAGCGGGTGTAGAGCCGGCTGTGGTGGTGGTAGATGTAGGCCTCGCGCTCCTGGGCGTGGAAGTTGTCCCCCAGGAGGTCGCGGATCAGCGCCTCCATCTCGGCGTCGATGGTGAAGAGGATGTGCGGGCCGAAGTCGAAGAGGTAGCCGCCGGCGGCGATCGAGCGCGCCAGCCCCCCCAGCCGCTCCTCCTTCTCGTAGAGCTGCCAGTGGTCCTCCCCCGCCTGCTGGAAGGTGTAGGCGGCGGTCATGCCGGCGAGACCGCCGCCCAGGATCACGTCCTGTCGCTCCGCCATGGCGCGCGGGATCAGGCGGCGCGGACCGAGTACACCGGCGGCAGGTTGGCGGCGACGCTGCGCCAGGTGGCGCCGTCGTCCTCGGAGCCGAAGACCTCCCCCTGCTCGGCGCCGAAGTAGAGCCCCAGCGGCTCGCCGCCGTCGTGGCAGAAGGCCTGGCGCAGCACCGTCAGGTAGGCGCCTTCGGCGGGCAGCCCCTCGCTCCGCGCCCGCCAGCAGCCGCCGCGGTCGCGCGTTTCGTAGACGCGGACGTAGCCGCCCGGCGTCACCCGGTCCTGGTCGGAGATCAGCGGGATGACCAGGGCGCGGTCGGGGTCGCGCGGATCGGCGACGAGCGGGAAGCCGAAGTCGCTCGGCAGGCCGCAGCCGGGGAAGCCGATGTCGATCCAGCTCTCGCCGGCGTCGTCGGAGCGGTAGACGCCGCCGTGGAACTGCATGTAGAGCGTCGTCGGCACGGGCGAGCGGTGCATGTTGTGGACGCAGAGGCTGATCGTGGTCTCGCGCGCCTCCTCCGGGACGTAGCGCGGCACCAGGCCCTGCACCCCGCGCCGCCAGCTCCCGCCGCCGTCCTCGCTCAGCCAGACCCCCGCCGCGGAAATGCCCACCGCCAGCCGCTCGGGCTCGCCCGGCCAGGGGCAGATCGAGTGCAGGCAGAGCCCGCCGGCGCCGGCCTCCCAGCGCTCGCGGGTCGGCTCGTCCCAGAGGGCGCGGTTGAGCTGCCAGCTCCGCCCGCCGTCCTCGCTCTTGAAAAGAGCGGCCGGCTGGACGCCGGCCCAGAGGACGCCGTCCTCGATCCCGGGCGTGACGATCCAGGTGCGCACGAGGCTCGCGCCGGTGTCCTCCGGGAAGGTGGGCCCTTCCGTTTCTTGCCACTCGTCCGCCGGATCGCCGGCGGTGTAGAGGTGCGGCCCGAACTGGCCGTGGGTGACCGCGGCGAAGTAGCGGCCGCTGCGCGGATCGCGCATCGCGTACTCGACCACCTCGCCGGGGAAGAGACGGTGGGCGATCTCCATCGGGCCGCCGCGCGGCCCGCGCAGCACGAAGAGCCCTTTGCGGGTGCCGACGAGGAGCTCGCCGGATTCGACGGCAGGGGTCGCGGTCATGGGAGGCGACTCTACCAGCGTCGATCGGGGCCCGGCGCCGGAGCTGCGCCCCTCAGGCCATCATCCGGTGGTACTCGCGCGTCGTCTCCGGCAGCGGCTCGACGCCCAGCTCCTCGGAGAGGAGCGTCGTCAGCCGGTCGTACTGCCGGCGCACCAGGTCGCGCCGCCCCTCGCGGGAGTAGAGGCGCATGACGGCGAGGTGGACGCGCTCCTGCAGCGGGTCCTCGACCAGCAGCGCGCGGTAGGCGTCCATCGCCTCGGGGTGGCGCTCGAGGCGCACGCAGAGGTCGCCCAAGTCGCGCAGCATGTCGAGGTACTGGCGCTGCGCCGCCTCCCGCCGGGTCACCACCCAGCTCTCGTAATGCCCCTGCAGGAAGGGCCCGCGGTAGAGCGACCAGCCGGCGCGCCAGGCCTCGACCGCCTCCTCCCCCTCCTCCCGCGCCGCCCGCTCGCGCCCGCGCTCGAGGAGCTGCCCGAACTCGACGAGGTCGATCTCCCAGGTGATCTCGGGGTTGAGGCGGTAGATGTCGCCGCGCAGCAGCAGGGGCGGCGGGAGCTGGCGGCGGCGCTCCCCTTCCAGCGTGCGGCGGAGGTGCGAGAGGGTGGGGTGGAAGTTGTTCTGGATCTTCTCCTCCCCTTCGGTCGGCCAGACCGCCTCGATCAGCTCCTCGCGGCCGGCCTGGCGCTCGGGGCAGGAGGCGAGGTAGGCCAGCACCTTGAAGGAGCGGCGGAGGCGCCAGGCGAGCGGCCGCTCGCTGCGGTCGGGGAGCTTCTCGCGCACCTCCGGATCGCCGAGCAGGGCGACGGCGTAGGCGGCGGCGGCGCCGACCGGCTGCGGTGCGGCGCGCGTGAAGAGCGTCGGCGCCGGCGCCGCGCTCACCGCCGAGCGGCTGCGCTCGCGCTCGAGGTAGGCGGCGAGGAGGCGCGGGAAGCGGCGCTGCCCCCCCTCCTCGATCCACAAGCCATGCTCCTCGATGGCGCGCTGGAGATGGGCGCGCTGGTGGTCCGGCTCGCGGCGGGCGATCTCGGGGCCGAGCAGGAGGGGCGCCGACTGCAGCAGCTCGCGCTCCTCGGCGCCGAGGCTGCCCAGGGCCTCGTGCTGGACGAAGGAACGGATCGGCTCGAGCTCGAGCAGCTCGGCGGCGCCGCCGCTCCCCACCGGCCGCTCGGCCTCGGCCACCAGGCGCAGCGGGCGGTACCAACCGTCGGTCGCATCGACCAGGGTGCGGGCTTCGCGGTCGGGGAGGTCGCGGCCGGCGGCCAGCCGCCAGAGGGCCGCCGTCTCGCTGCGGCCGAGCAGCAGCTCCTGCGGCGCGACGACGGTGCACGGGAGGTCGCCGAAGGCGAGGCGGCGGCGGGAGCCGAAGACCAGGCGCTGCCCGGGCCGCAGCCAGCGCACCGCGGCGTCGAGCCGCTCGGGCGGGCAGCTCGTGGCCACCAGCCAGCGGGCGCCCCCCTGGTCGGCGTACTCCAGCGCCTCGCGCAGCGCCTGCTCGTCCGCCAGCTCGGCGAGCGCCAGCGCCGTAGCGCGCTCCCCCTCGGCCTCGAGCAGCGCCTCGAGCAGCGCCGAGCGCCCGCTCCCCGGCCACCCCCAGACCTGTACCAAAGGCGTCTCGGCGGTGCGCACGCGCCGCAGCAATCGCTCGACGTGCGGCAGCCGTGGCCTGGCGGGGACGGGGGCTCTCAAGACGGAAGGTGCTCCGAGGGTCGGGGCAGCTTATCAGCCGGCTCGCAGCCGATCGCGGACCTGCTGCATGTCCTCCCAGGTGGGGCGTTTGAGCGCCGGATTCCGCAGCAGCGCCGCCGGGTGATAGGTGACCATCGTCGGCACGTCCAGCACGCGGAACCACTGCCCGCGCATGCGTCCGATCGGAGTGTCGTTGCCGAGCAGCGCCTGCGCCGCGATCCGCCCCAGCGCCACCAGCACGCGCGGGCGCACCAGCGCGACCTGCTGCTCCAGGTACGGCAGGCACGACGCGGCCTCGTCGGGGAGCGGGTCGCGGTTCCCCGGCGGGCGGCACTTGAGGATGTTGGCGATGTAGACGTCCTCGCGCCGCAGCTCGATGGCCTGGATGATGCGGTTGAGGAGCTCGCCGGCGCGGCCGACGAAGGGCAGCCCTTGGCGGTCCTCCTCGGCCCCCGGCGCCTCACCCACGAACATCAGGTCGGCGTCGGGGTTGCCGGCGCCGAAGACTACCGTCTGGCGCCCGCCGGCCAGCCGGCAACGGGTGCAGGTCGAGGCTTCGACCGCCAGGGCGGCGAGCGCGGCGGCGCGGGCGCCGGCCTCCGCCGGCACCTCGGCGGGGGGCGGATCGAAGAGCGAGCCCGGCCGCGCGGCGGCGGGCAGCTCCTCGTCGCGCGGCGGCGCCGCGGCGGCACCGGCCTCCTCCTCGCCGGACGCCGCCCGCAGGTAGAGCTCGCCGTAGCCGATGTCGGCCAGGTAGGCGAGGAGGTCAGCGAGCGCCGGGGAGGGAGCGCTCACGGGAGGCGAGGGCCGGGGTGAAGAGGTCGAGAAGGTCGGCGGCGAGCCGGGTCTTCGGGCGGCGGGAGAGGAAGACGGGCTCGCCGTCCCGCCGGAAGACGGTGACCTCGTTGGCCTCCTGTCCGAAGGCGATGTCGGCGCGCGAGACGTCGTTGGCGACCAGGAAATCGCACCCCTTGCGCGCCAGCTTGGCCCGCGCCGCGGCCTCGAGCTCGCCGGTCTCGGCGGCGAAGCCGGCGGTGACCGCGCCCGGGGCCCAGCGCGGCAGCTCGGCGAGGATGTCCGGGGTCGCGGCCAGCTCCAGCCGCGGCACCCCCTGCTCCTTCTTGAGCTTGGCGGCGGCGGGGCGGACCGGCGCGTAGTCGGCCACCGCCGCGGCCATCACCACCAGGTCCGCCCGCGGCGCCAGCTCGCGCACCGCGGCGGCCATCTCGCCGGCGGTCTCGACGTCCGTGCGCTCGACCCCCGCCGGCGTCGGCAGGGCCACCGGCCCCGCCACCAGCAACACGCGGGCGCCGCGACGGGCTGCCTCCTCCGCCAGCGCGAACCCCATCTTGCCGCTCGAGCGGTTGCCCAGGAAGCGGACCGGGTCGATCGGCTCGTGGGTAGGGCCGGCGGTGACCAGCACGGTACGGCCGGCGAGCTGCGCGGCGCCGCCCGCGGCGGCGCGGCCGCGCCCCGCCGCCCAGACCTCCTCCACCGCGGCGGCGATCGCCTCCGGCTCGGCCATCCGCCCCATCCCGCTCTC